>CANJJP010000077.1 GCA_947474485.1 Bacteroidota bacterium
AAACGCTCAACAAACACCATTATCTCTTTTCCTAAACGAGTTGGAGAAGCAGGCTGTCCGTGAGTTTTAGCAAGCATGCTAATGTTTTTCCACTCGTTGGCATATTTTTTTAATTCGTCAATTATCGATTGTAATTTCGGAATCATTACTTCGTTTGCCCCATCTTTTAACGAAAGTGGAATACTTGTATTATTATTTTCTTGAGATGTTATTCCAAAATGTATGAATTCTAAACTTGCACCTAAGCCAAGTTTTTCCATTTTTTCTTTTAGGAAATACTCAACTGCTTTTACATCGTGGTTCGTTGTTTTTTCAATCTCTTTTATTCTGCTTGCATCTTCTAATGAGAACTCAGAATAAATTGCACGCAATCTTGGGTAAGTTGATTTATCAACACTTTTAAGCTGTGGCAAAGAAATTTCGCATAGTGCAATAAAATACTCTACTTCTACTTTTACTCTATATTTTATTAAGGCAAATTCCGAAAAATAAGCGTCTAAGGAGTGAGTAAGTCTTCTGTATCTCCCATCTACAGGAGAAATAGCTGTTAATTGATGTAGTTCCATATTTATTGCAAATGGCAAAAATACTTGATTTTTGGCAATTTGATCATTATCAACAAAAATTAGTTAGAATATTTTATTCAAACCCTTGATAAAGCAAAAATTATTGGGTAAATTCGTAAAGTTGATGAAAAAGTTTTTAAACATAGTAATACTGTTATCTGCATTAGCTTTTAGCTCAAGCTCTTTTGCACAAATTGGCTTTATTACATCTATATCAAATGATACTGTTTGTGCTGGTTCAAGTGGATCGATGCAAATGAATGGGGCTGTTGGAGCGATTGTTAGGTGGGAACTATCAACTGATGGTGGAACAACTTGGCTACCAATTACAAATGTATCAAGCACGCAAACTTTTTTCATGATTCCAAATAATACTTGCTATCGTGTAATACATAATGGCGGTAGTGCAACATCAAGTGTTTATTGTATCACAGTTGATCAACCAAGTGATGCTGGAACTATTACTGGAGGAGGCGAACAATGTGGAATTGCGAATGGCACAATGTTAGTTACAGGTAACAATGGAACTATTTTAGGCTGGTTCGCATCAACAGGTGGTCCATTCGGCACTTTAAGCAATACTACATTATCGCAATCCTTTAATGTTACACAAACTACCTATTATGCATTCTTAACCAAAAATGGTATATGCCCCGCTGATACCGCTATTGATACGATTTCTATTGTACCTTATACTGCTATTGGAACTGCTGTTAGCACAGCTTCTGTAGTTTGTGCTTCAGGTAACATAGGCGCAGTAACTGTAAATAATTCAAGTATTGTTGGCACTAACTTAGGTTGGCAAACATCAACTGATGGAACAAATTGGAGCAACACATCTAATACAACAAACACTATAGCTTTTACAAATCTTACACAAACTACGTACTACCAATTAATAGTTAAAAGCGGAATTTGCCCGGCAGATACAAGTAATATTATACAAGTAAATGTAGATCAAGCACCCATTAGTGGAAGTTTAAGCGGCGGAACTTATTACTGCGGGGCAGCTCCGGCAACAGGAAGTTTAATGCTGAGTGGTCAATCAGGAACAATTATTAGATGGGAATCCAATGATGGCTCTGGTTGGGTAACAAGGCCATGCACTGGTACTACTTGTAATTATAGTGTTTCAGCCAATACAATATACAGAGTAGAAATTGGAAGTGGAGTTTGCGCATCGGTTTACTCGACTTTTGATACAGTTGCGATTAGTGCTAATTCTGTTGCTGGTACGCTTAGTTTAACAGAAGATACTTTGTGCGCAAAAATTGGAGGTGGTTTATTAAACTTAACAGGCAGTGTTGGGACAAATTACAACTGGCAATTTTCGACAAACGGAGGAACAACATGGAATAACTTACCTGCTTTTATTGGGCCAACTGCAGCTTACAATAACTTGAATACGGGAACTTATATTTTTCAATGTAATGTAAAAAATAATTTATGTACAACAGTAACAAGTAATACAGTTAGTGTTTTTGTTAAACCAAGTCCATCTGTTACTATTTCAGCAGGCGACACAACCATTGAACAAGGAACAACAATTACATTGATAGCAAGCGGTGCTGGTACGCCTGTTTGGGCGCCAATAACAGGTTTAGGAAATCCAACTTCATTTACCACCACTGCAACTCCTTTTTTACCTACCGAATACATTATTACAGTTACAGACGGGACAGGTTGTATAGGAAAGGATACAGTGTTTATAGATATGACAGTTGAGCCGTTTAGCGGATTTATTGCAAACGCATTAACACCTAATGATGATGGTATTAATGATGCCTTGTATGTAGAGGATATTGAAATATATCCTGAAAACGATATTAAAATTTTTAATGAATATGGTCAAGAAGTATTTGCTGCTTCGCCATACAAAAATGATTGGAAAGGTACTTACAATGGAAATAGGCTCCCAGATGGGACTTATTACTATGTATTGACCATCACAACAACCAAAAAAGAATACAAAGGATTTGTTAGCATACTTAGCGGAAAATGAAAATAAGATATTACATAACGTTATTTGTTGTTATTGCATTTACTTGCAATGCGCAGCAATTACCTATGTTGTCTAATTATTTTTATAAACCCTTTGCTTATAATCCAGCTCTTGCAGGCGATAAAGATGTTACGGAAGTTTTTGCTTCGCATAGAAGTATGTTTAGCAATTTCCAAGGTTCGCCTGTGTTAAGTGTTGTATCTGTTGATGGAAAACTAAAAGCAAAAAAAGCTTATGCAGGTTTATATGTTGCAAATCAAAGCAAAGGATTGTTTAATAATACCAATGCTTTTGCGAGTTACGCGTACCGTGCAAATTTTACTGATGACGTTTACTTAAAATTAGGATTAAGTATTGGTGTTTTTGATCAATCGGTTAATTATTCTAAACTAGCAGTTCAAAATTATTCTGACCCAAATTTATTTATTAGCAACCAACGTAGAACTGGATTAGATGCCAATGCAGGATTTTCGTTTCATGCATATGGTTTAACGGCAGGGTTTTCCGTGCCACAACTTTTAGGCACTCAAATGAAATACAATGATAATTTAAACACCCGTTCATATTACCAACAAACGCAGCATTTTTTAGGTTCATTGCAATATGAAATTCCAGGTAATAAGGAAAAAGAAATTTACGTTACACCTTATGGTTTATTAAGATTTGTTGCAAACGCACCATTACAATACGATGTTGGTATTAACTTTGATTGGAAAGATAAATTTTGGATTGGCGCAACTTATAAAAGCGACTATGCTGTTGGAATAAATGCTGGATTTACGCTTAACAGAAGACTATCACTAGGATATAGTTATGACTATATGATTGGCAACATTGCATCTTATGCTGGCACATCACATGAAATCATGTTGGCATTTAAATTTGGCAAGCTAAAATTCAAAGCCGGTGATGATACACTTACTGCCCAAGATAAAAAATTAATTCAGCTACAGAAAGAGGTTGAAGAGTTAAAGAAAAATGGAGTTAAGTCTAGCGAAAACACAGGCAAGACTGCAACAGGAACTAACACAAATAAAGCTGCGGCTGCAACAAACTCAAAATTCCAAGGGAAGAATGCAGTTAAGGAAAATGGTGTTTATATTCTTACAAATAAAGTAAGTGATTTTACTCATGGCAATGGTAATCCAATGGTAAAAGGTTATTATATTGTAGTTGAATCAATTTTTTATAAGGCTTATGCAGAACAAGAAATGAAACGATATATGAGTTTTGGTTTCCCTGATGCTGATTACATGATTGATAAAACAACAAAATTTCATTACATCTATGTTTTCTATACAACTGATCGACTAGATGCAGTGTCGAAAGTGCAAGATGTAAAAGACGCGGGTGTACCCGATGTTTGGATAGAAGCTTTAGTTGATTAAAACAATTAACGTGAGCAAGCCATTTGTATTTCCATCTTCACTTCTACAATCAATTGCCAAAGTTTGCGCTATCGATGAAACGAAATTAATTGAAGCGCACAATCAAACAGCAAGTACTTCAGTTCGCATTAATCCATTTAAACAAACACAAAAATTTAAGGACCAACAAAAAGTAAGCTGGGCAAATCAAGCACATTACCTTAACGAACGCATCGAATTTATTAAAGACCCATTGTTTCATGGAGGTGCATATTATGTTCAGGAAGCTTCCTCCATGTTTTTAGAACAAGCAATTAAACAAACTGTTGATTTAAGTGCAGAGCTTAAAGTGCTAGATTTATGTGCATCTCCAGGGGGGAAATCAACTTTAATAAATTCATTATTAAACGAAAAAAGTTTTTTAGTTTCGAACGAAGTAATAAAAACACGTGTTGGTGCATTATGCGAAAACCTCAGCAAGTGGGGGCAAGCAAATGTTGTGGTATGTAATAATGATGCTCAACATTTTGCAGCACTACCCAATTATTTTGATTTAATTGTTGTTGATGCACCTTGCTCAGGTTCTGGATTATTTAGAAAACAAGCAGATGCCATTGAACATTGGAGCGAAGAAAATGTGGAACACTGTTCTGCTCGACAAAAAAGAATTTTAGCAGATATTTATTCTTCCTTAAAACCAAATGGCATCCTAATTTATTCTACATGCTCCTATTCTGCAGAAGAAAATGAAGAAATTGTTTCGTGGTTGCTAGAAGAAAAAAAAATGGAGACTAAACAAATTGCATTAGATAAAACTTGGCACATTACCGAAACCCAAACCAACAAAGGCGGTTACGGATATCGATTTTTTCCACACTTAACAAACGGCGAAGGATTTTTTTTAGCAAGCTTTAAAAAAGAGGATGTTGAATCAGAGGAAGTGCAACAACATTACAAACGCAATAAAGACGCGAAAGCAAAACAAAATAAAGATGAAATAAAACTGCTTAGCAAATTTATTATAGAAAACGAGAACAACGAAGTAATTAAATTAAAAGAAAACTACTTTTTAATAAGCAAAGCTATTATTGCTGAGCTTGATAAATTGAGCGTTTTATACTTGCGCAAAAAGGGAACATTGTTAGGTGAGTTTAAAGGAAAAGATTTTATTCCACACCACGAACTAGCTTTAAGTAATTATGTAAATAATGATTTTTCATCTGTTGAAGTAAATACGGATGAAGCCTTACAATATTTAAAAAAATCAGAACTCCGCTTAACTACTGATGTAGAAAGAGGTTTTTGCTTAGTGAAATTTGAAGGACAGCCAATTGGCTGGGCAAAAAACATTGGCAATCGTTTTAATAATTATTTACCAAAAGATTGGCGCATTTTAAAAGACATCGATACCTAATTAATGAATTACCTGGCGCATCTTTTTCTTTCGTCTCACAATCATGATTTAATGGTAGGTAATTTTATTGGCGATGCGGTAAAAGGTAACGATCACGAAAATTACAGTCCAGACGTACAGAGAGGAATTATTATGCATCGTAGCATAGATGATTTTACTGACCATCATGAATTAGTTAAAGACAGCAAAAAATATTTTGTGAAAGACTTTGATAAATACAGCGGAGTGTTAATTGATATTTATTTTGATTATTTTCTAGCGAAAAAATTTGCCGACTATTCGAATACTTCCTTGCGTAGCTTTGCAGGCAATACTTACACCATACTCAACAATAACAAACACGTGTTCCCCGAAAAAGCCAATTACTTTTTTGATTACATGGTGCGCGAAAATATTTTGTTACGTTATGCAGAGCTTGACGGAATTAAAAAAGTGCTTCACGGCATGACCCACCGCATTAAGCAACGCTATCCTCTATATGAATCGATGAACGAATTCGAAAACAACCAAGGCCCATTGTACAATAACTTCAAAGCTTTTTTTGAGGAGTTGAAAAAGGATTTGGGGGAGAAGGGTTTCCTTACTTCACTCTAAACGCAACAAAGAAATAATTATTGGCAGCAGCTATCATTTCTAAGTCGATGTAAAAAGAGCGAGTGAAATCCATGTAAGCAAGAAACTCGCTTTGTGGTACAGCAAACTCATCAAACATAATAATGTCGCCCTTATTTAAGTAAGGAGCTACAGAAGCCAAAACATAAAGTGTTGCCGAATACAAATCAGCATCTAAATGAATTATTTTACGTTTAGAATTATCTTGTTTTAATTTCTCAATATAGCCAGGTAAAGTTTGCTGAAACAATCCTGTATAAAAAGTAACACGTGAATCAGTAATCTCAGGTGGCTTATTACCATTACTCATAGCCCCTGCCTTAAAAGGACCCCAGTCTTCTGGTAATCCAGTAAACGTATCGAAGCCGTGAAATTCACTTTCGGTATTTGTATTTTTTTCAACCCACCACTTAAATGATTTACCAGCTGCTACACCAAACTCTAAGTAATTTATTTTATCGCCTGTGTTATGGTCTTCAAATAAATATTCGTACAATTTATAACGCTTGTTATAATCCCATCCACTCGAATAAAAATCGTTAAATTTTATTTTTGGTTGCTCACGATGCCACTTTGCAATTTTAGCAAGGTAAATAATGTTTAACATCCCATGTTTAAATGGAACAAAACGATGTAAGCCAAATCGTATAAAATTTGCTTTGAATTTACGTATGAAGGATAAATTGGCCATTAAATTATTTCTTGTTTCTGGTTTAAAGTTCGTTATTAAAATTTAGAATTAACTAGGAACTTCAAACCAGAAATAATTACTTACTTAAATATAAATTACGTTCACTATAAATCTGTTGGAAATACTCATCTTGCAAGCTATCAATAAAATAAATTGCCTCGCCAGTTGATTTCATTTCAGGACCTAATTCCTTTTGTATCTCAGGGAATTTCTCATAACTGAAAACTGGGATTTTAATTGCATATCCTTTTTTCTTAGGAGCAAAATTAAAATCCTTCACCTTTTTCTCACGTAACATAACTTTTGTTGCGTAGTTTACATACGGCTCATCATAAGCCTTTGCAATAAAAGGAACTGTTCTACTTGCACGTGGATTTGCTTCGATGATATAAACAACTTCATCCTTAACGGCAAACTGAATATTTATTAATCCAACTGTTTTTAAAGCCACAGCAATTTTTCTCGTGTGAGCTTCTATTTGTTGCATTA
>CANJJP010000078.1 GCA_947474485.1 Bacteroidota bacterium
AAAGAAAAAGAACGCTTACTTAGGAATTGGTGGTTTTATTTTTCAAGATAAAGCAGGAGCTGCTAACTGGAAACAATTTAAAGCAGATTTATTTGTAAATGGAATATTAAAAGTTGGAAAAGAAAGTCATCTTGCACTTGCTGTTGGCGGAGGATTTGGGCAACATTCAGCTGATTTCTCAAGCCTCACTTTTGGTAATCAATACAATGGAAAGGAATTTAGCACTGAGTTCTCAAGTAATGAAATTATTGCTTTCAGAAATTATTCATATGCTGATTTATCATCAGGTATTGTTTACGAGTTTGATAAAACTTCTGTAAACTTCGACCATAATGCATCTTATAAACTTGCTGTAGGTTTTGCAGGCTACCATTTAAATCAACCTCGTTTTGATTATGGTGGAGTGGATAATCAAAGACTAAGCGCAAAATATGTTGCTTCACTTAATGGTCAGTATGATTTTAAAGGCACTAAATTGTCTTTATTAAGTAATAACTACTACATGATGCAAGGTAAATTCAGAGAATTAAATGTTGGTGCAATGCTACGTATGCGTTTTAACGACCAAACAAAAATTACTGGTATGGTTCATGAAACGTCAATGTTTATTGGCTTAAGTATGAGAAATGGTGATGCTATTGTTCCTCAATTGATGTATGAAATGTATGGTTTTGCATTAGGACTTTCTTATGATTATAATATTTCAAGTTTTAAACCTGCCACAAAAGGTAACGGTGGCATCGAAATCTCTTTACGTTGGACTAACTTACGTGATGGTATTTTCCGCCAGGGAAGAGAATTTAATAAAACTTCGAAATAATTAATACATATTGCCATTTGTATGAAAACCGTTAGCATTTTAAGTACTGCCATTTTCGGTTTAATAAGCTTTTCTAGTAAAGCACAATTTTTTACCAATACAGTATTTAATCGTAAAGCTGCGTATATGGAAGTTTTTGGAACTGGCATTGGAGCAACCTTAAACTATGAATACTTGCATGTTGACAATGGGATAAAGCAAGGTATAAAAGGTGGAGCAGGTTATTCTGTAGATTTATTTGATTCCAATTTGCCACGCATTATAAGCGGCAATTTAGAATATATAACTTTTGCAGGCTCACGGCAGCAACAAATTGAAGCAGGATTAGGCTTAACATTTCAATACAAATACTACAGTAAAATTTCACAAGAAACAGTATATTATATTATCAATAGCGACACCTTAACCACATACAAAGACCATACGTATAAATATAAACGTGTTGGGCCTTCAATTGTTCCTCGCATTGGCTATCGATATCAAACTCCAGATGGAGGATTGGTATTACGAATTGCATATACTCCATTACTTTATTTTATTAATACCGAAAAAGAATTTTACGATGGCGTTTTGCTAAGTAAAAAATCAATCCCATTTCAAACTAAAATGGCTTGGGGTGGTATTAGCATAGGCTTCAGCTTTTATTAATATGCAGAAAATTTTAAACAAACGAAAAATCATAAATGACCCAATTTATGGATTCATCACAATTCCTGATGAACTTATTTATGATTTAATCAACCATCCTTACTTTCAACGCTTGCGTAGAATAAAACAATTAGGAATGACTAATTTAGTTTATCCTGGCGCATTACACACTCGTTTTCATCATGCTATTGGTGCAATGTGGCTAATGGTTGAAGCCATTAAAGTACTTCAAAGTAAAGGAATTGATATTAGTAAAGAAGAAGAACAAGGTGCTATTATAGCAATCTTATTGCACGACATTGGTCACGGACCTTTTTCACATGCACTTGAGCATACAATAGTTCATGGCATTAGTCATGAAGATATTTCGGAAATGCTAATGAATAAATTAAATACAGAATTTGAAGGTAAACTAAGCTTAGCAATAAAAATATTTAACGACAAGCACCCGAAAAAATTCTTGCACCAATTAGTTTCGAGCCAATTGGATATGGACAGGCTCGATTATTTATTAAGAGACAGTTTTTACACAGGCGTTTCAGAAGGTGTAATTAGTAGCGACCGAATTATAAAAATGCTGAATGTATTAAATAATCAATTGGTTATTGAAGAAAAAGGCATTTACAGTATTGAGAAATTCATTATTGCGCGAAGGTTAATGTATTGGCAAGTTTATTTGCACAAAACTGTTTTATCAGCAGAAAATATGTTGGTTAAAATTTTACAACGTGCTAAAGAACTGGCTTCCGAAAAAAAGGAATTGTTTTGCTCCCCGGCACTAAATAAATTTTTATACAATAGATATAGTAAAAAAGACTTTGATAAAAATCCTGAAGTACTTGAGTTATTTGCCAAACTAGATGATTATGATATTTTTGGGGCAATTAAAGTGTGGGCAGATAATGAAGATGAAATATTAAGTTATTTATGCAAATGCTTAATTGATAGAAATCTATATAAAATTGAAATTCAAAACGAAGCGTTTAAAGAGTCGTATATTAAAGCAAAGAAAAAAGAAATTTCTACTAAATATAAAATTAAAAAAGAGGACTTAGATTATTTTGTTTTCAGTAGCAGCGTGGCTAATGAAATTTATAATGTAGATAAGATAGGAATAACTATTCTTTTCAAAAACGGCAAAACAAAAGATATATCGAAATCAAGTGACCAACTAAATGTTGAAGTACTAAATAAAACCGTTAAAAAATGGTTTATCTGTTATCCTCGTTAGTTTTATTTGTTATTCAATACATGAAAAAAACCGTTAAACTTTCCTCTTTTCTTAGATTCAACAATGTAATAATAAACTCCATCACTTAATTCGTTGGGCTTCCAATTGTTTTGATAATCGGCGACTTCATACATTCTCACTCCCCATCTATCATATATTTTCAATGATGTTCCTGGGTTTTTATGTAAATTTTTAATAAAGAATACATCGTTGATATTATCTCCATTGCTAGTTACAATATTTGGAATTACTAAATCACAATCAATTGCAAAAACGGTAATGGTATCTGTATCAACAAAATTACATTTATCTTTTACGCTATAAACGTAAGTTTCGGTAGTTGCAACATTATTAATTATCCATGAGTTACTTGCCCCGTTTGATACAACCGGGTTAATATTTTCATTCAATAACCATGTACCTGCTACTGCCCCTATTCCATTTGTTTGCGTGGTGGTAAATGTATAACTTTCTCCAATGCAAATTGAATCAAATTCTACAACCGAAACTCTTGGTGGATCAAACAAAACGGTTACTCGCACCGAGTCACTTGCTGTATTACCATTACAGCTTTCTGTTGCAGTTACATAATAAGTTGTATTAACAGTAGGGAACACAACAACATTAGCATTTGTGTTAGTTGTATGTTGCCAAGCATAACTTATAGTTCCGCCGCCACCTGTTGTAAGTGCTTTTAATTGCAAACTTCTACCTTTACAAACACTTGTATCATTAGTTAAATTTATAGCAAATGGCGTTGGATCTTTAATATATAATTTTTTTACCAATTGCCCGCTTAACGGAATGCACGGATTACCCGAATAATCAATCGTTATAATTACAACTTCTAAACCTGGCGCATAATCACTTTCGGCAATAGCATCGGCAATAGCACTTAAGTTAAATGATACGGATGTTTGATTATTAAATGTGATAACAGATGGAATGGTAATTCCAATATCAGCTGGTGAGTTACTTCCACTTGTTCCTGTAATACTGATAGTATAGTTATGAACTCCAACACCTGCTCCTGAACCATTTTCAGTAAAGGTTAACAAGGCATCTCCACAACCTTCTACAATTAACGTATCGTTGTTGGAGCCAAGTACGTCTAGCGTTCCAGATAAATATAAAAATGTATTTACATCTACGCGCACCGAATCAAACAATGTGTCTTGCCTACAGGCATCCGTAACAAAATAATAATACGTATTAACAATGGCAGGCGGTACATAAGAAGAAGATGAAGAAACAACGTTTCCTAATGAGTTTGTCCATTGCTGCAAATATGCGGGAACACCTCCTGTAGCTTGTGCAATAAGTGTTACCGATTGATTAGAACAAATTGCAGTATCATTAGTTACTGTTAAAGCTAAGTCAGGTGATTCTACTATCGTAAAAGTATAATCAATGGTATCAACCACATTACATGGATTTGTGTAAGTGTAATAAATATGAACCGTTTCTCCTGTATCAACAATTGCTTCGTCGATTGCGAAAATTGGAACCAACACCGTATCTTCTCCTGCTGAGAAAAACACTGTATCGTTTAATCCAGTATAATCCGCTGCGCTTGCGGTTCCATCAATACCTAACACTAAGGTATCTGCATTTGCAGATGACGTTGTTGGGCGTGTAAAAATTAAATTTAGTGAACCACAATTTTCATAAAGTGTATTACTACTTCCAATTGGACCAACACTATTTCCTGTTGTAGAAATATCAAATGGTGAAGTACTCGAAAAACTTCCTGCTTCTAAAAACACACCTGCATCAACAATACCATCAATTGCATCGGCTACCATCAACTTAATGTGATATGTTTGCCCGCACTGAACAGCTTCTCTAGCTGTTAATACAGTAGTAAATCCATCATACTCACACACGGGTCCTGCTGGGTTTTCATTATCTACATAGTACTGAGAATTAGAATTTGCGTTTACGTTAATAGCTGTAACAGGAGTTGTTGTTCCTGGAATTAAAGCGATATTATGAGCGGGCATAGGAACGGTAACACCACTTAAAACAAAAGCAAATATATCAGCATAATTTCCCGACACATATTCCATATACTCATCAGTTCCAAAAACATACTTAAACTTTATACTATCCGATTGAGGAACAAAATCAAATTCCAATATTGCTGCATTTTCGGTAGTCACACCGGCAACTGAAGTTAAGTAAGCATTACCAGGCTCCAAGTTATCAATACCAGATCCACTCGCGTTATTTGGTCCCGAAGGTCCGTTAACACCTGTAACCACCCCTGTAGTTAAGACAACACCTGAATTAATTCCTAAATTATTCCCACCTACAACATTAAAGGAACCAATAGCTTTGTATGTAGCATTAAATGCCCCTGTAAATGTGATGTTAGTGGCGGTTACGCCGGTTCCTAATAATACATTTTGAACCAACTGCTGTGGAGTTAGCGCTGTGCTTGTATTTAATTGTGCTAAAATAACCTTAGGTAAAAAGGAAACACAAATTAAAAGTATGAGGTATAGTTTTTTCATTCAGTTACTTAGAAATGCTAAATTAAGGAATAAACAAGGAATTTTGCAATTTTTTTAGTTAACAATGAATTAAAAGATAAATTTGCAGCAAACAATTCGATTATGGAAAAGAAAATAATTAATGACTATATCTCTTCAAACAAAGAGCGCTTTTTAAATGAACTATTAGATCTTTTAAAAATTCCGTCGATTAGTGCTGATAACAAGTATAGCGCAGATGTGTTAAAAACAGCTGAAGCAGTTAAAACAAGACTAATTGAGGCCGGAGCCGATAAAGTAGAGGTATGCCCTACAAAAGGTTTTCCAGTGGTTTATGGCGAAAAAATGATTGATCCAAAATTACCAACAGTAGTAGTTTATGGTCATTACGATGTTCAGCCTGCCGACCCTTTAAATTTATGGGATTCGCCTCCATTTGAGCCAGTTATTAAAAAAACAGCTGTTCACCCTGATGGAGCTATTTTTGCACGTGGTGCTTGTGATGATAAAGGGCAAATGTACATGCACGTTAAAGCTTTCGAAACAATGATGAAAACGAATAGCTTACCCTGCAACGTTAAATTCATGATTGAAGGTGAAGAAGAAGTTGGTTCGCCAAGCCTTGGACCTTGGATTATTGAAAACAAAGAAAAATTAAAAGGTGATGTTATTTTAATTTCGGACACATCTATCATTGCTAACGACACACCTTCTATTGATGCAGGTTTAAGAGGATTAGCTTATATGGAAGTGGAAGTAACAGGCCCAAACCGTGATTTACATAGTGGTGTGTACGGTGGTGCAGTTGCTAATCCAATTAATGTATTATGTAAAATGATAGCTTCTTGCCACGATGAAAACAATCACATAACAATTCCGGCTTTTTACGATAAAGTTGTTGAATTAAGTGATGATGAAAGAACCGAAATGGCGAAGGCTCCTTTTAATTTAGATGATTTTAAAAAGGATTTAAATGTAGATGACATTAGAGGTGAAAAAGGATTTAGCACTATTGAAAGAACTGGTATTCGCCCAACATTAGATGTAAATGGAATTTGGGGTGGCTATACTGGAGAAGGGGCAAAAACCGTTTTACCTTCAAAAGCATTTGCAAAAATATCTATGCGTTTGGTACCTGATCAAAACTCACATGAAATTAGCGAATTGTTTCAAAAATATTTTGAAAGTATTGCTCCTAAATCAGTAAAAGTTAAAGTTACAGCGCATCATGGTGGCGAGCCTGTTGTGGTTCCAATAACATCTGCTGGTTACATAGCTGCAAGCAAAGCAATGGAAGAAACGTATGGTAAAAAGCCTGTTCCTACACGCGGTGGTGGAAGTATTCCTATTGTTGCTTTATTTAAAAAAGAATTAGGTTTAGATAGCATATTGTTTGGTTTTGGTTTAGATTCAGATGCACTGCACTCGCCAAACGAACATTATGGTTTATTTAATTATTACAAAGGCATAGAAACTATTCCTTTGTTTTATAAATATTACACCGAAAGTACTAAGTAATTGTACTTATTTATTTTTAAAGACGCATTGTTATTCTTAACGCCAGCAATAAGTTAATTTGTGTGGATAGAAAACAATGCGTATTTTTTTATAAGCCAAAGTTAATCAATCGAAATATGTTGATAAATGAAGCAATTCTTAGCGATTCATCGAAAAACAGACTAGACATTGTCATTTTAAAAATGAAAGAAAACCCAAGTTTTAAAATGGAAACAAAATCTCATACTGATATAACATTTAGTCCTGATAGTAATTTAGTGCTTTCTAAAACAAGAGCTGAGGAGATTTTAGGTTGGACTCCGAAAGTAAACAGAGCAGAAGGTTTAAAAATTAATTACGATTTTTTCAAGTCTTTATCAAAAGAAGAATTGAATAAAACTGAACACCGTAATTTAGAAACGCTTAATAAGT
>CANJJP010000079.1 GCA_947474485.1 Bacteroidota bacterium
CAAGATTAGTATGAATATACTTAGCGTTTAATGTAGTAAGGAGAACTTTCATTTAGGCAAAGATAAGGAAACTAGGCTTAAGTTAAAGCTTAAAGTCAAGAGTTAAAAGCATTAAGTTGTTTTACAAATTGTAAAAATGGATTCCGTCTGCAGGCATTCAAACACTAATTATTCTTCATCCGAAATTGGAACTTTTTCAGTTTTAATTTTATTTATTTCCAAGAAAATTTCATCTAACTCTTCTTTAGTTAAATTGCGCCACTCTCCTACTTTAAGTTTGCCTAAATGAATATTCATAACACGTACACGTTGCAGTTTAATAACCTGATAACCTGCCATTGTACACATTCTTCTAATTTGGCGATTTAAGCCTTGCGTTAAGGTAATACGGAAAATACGTTTTGCATTGGGCTCCAGGCTTACTTTGCAAGGCTTGGTCATTACACCATCCAACTCAACACCTGTAGCAATTTCTTCTAAAAAACGTTTACGAACGGGTAAGTTTAAGGTAACAATGTATTCTTTCTCATGCTCATTATCTGCATGTGCAATTTTGTTTATGATTGAACCATGATTGGTCATCAAAATTAAACCCTCCGAATTTTTATCTAATCTTCCGATAGGATAAGGATTTTCGGGATGATTTACTGCATCAATGATATTATTCTCGATTTTTTCGGTTGTGCACTCAATACCTTTTGGTTTGTGGTAAGCAATATAAGTTGCTACAAATGTTTTTGGTTCTAGCTTAACACCTTCAATAAGAATTTCGTCGCCCTCGTTAACAACGGTGCTTACGTTAGCTAATTTGCCATTAACCATTACTTTTTTATCGGTAACCAAATTACTGGCTTTACGGCGGGAAGTAAAACCCGAATGCGCTATGTATTTATCAATTTTCACAGGGCAAAGGTACGTATTTATATTAAGGGCGGAAAACAAGTGGAAAGTCTTAAAATTTTACCACCGAGACAAGGATTACAAAGAGTTTCACGGAGGGATTTCCGATTAAACTTTCTCTGTGTTCCTTCGTGCTCTCTGTGTCTCCGTGGTAAATTTTCCTACTAAGTTTTCAATAAACAATTTTCATTCTTCAATCTTCTTTCTTCATTATAAAATTGAGTATCTTTGCGCCATGGAAATTAAGCTGAACACCATTGAGGAAGCCATTGCTGATTTAAAAGCAGGAAAGGTAATTATAGTTGTTGATGATGAAGATCGTGAGAATGAAGGTGACTTTATTACTGCTGCAAGAAACGTTACGCCGGAAGTAATTAATTTTATGGCTACTCACGGACGTGGTTTAATTTGCGTTGCTGTTACTGGAGAAAAAGCGAGAGAGCTGGAGCTAGAAATGATGGTGCCGGCAAATACTTCTTTACACGAAACTGCATTTACTGTTTCGATTGATTTAAATGGACATGGTTGTACTACAGGTATTTCAGCTGCTGATCGTTCTAAAACTATACAAGCAATGATTGACCCCAATATGAAGGCTTCAGACTTTGGAAGACCGGGGCATATTTTTCCATTAAAAGCAAAACAAGGCGGAGTATTAAGAAGAACAGGACATACAGAAGCAACTATTGATTTAGCTCGTTTAGCTGGATTTGAGCCATGCGGTGCATTGGTTGAAATTATGAACGAAGACGGAACCATGGCGCGTTTACCAGACCTAATGAAAATTGGCGAACGTTTTGGATTAAAAATAATTACCATAAAAGATTTAATTGAGTATCGTTTAAAAACTGAAACAACAATAAGTCGTGAAGTATCGGTAAACATGCCTACTACTTTCGGAGATTTTAAATTAATAGCGTACAAACAAACTACAAATGATTTTGACCACTTAGCTTTAGTAAAAGGCGAATGGAAAAAAGATGAAGCTGTATTAGTACGTGTGCATTCATCCTGCGTTACAGGTGATATTTTTGGTTCATGCCGTTGCGATTGTGGACCACAATTACAGAAAGCAATGGAGATGATTGAGAAAGAAGGAAAAGGCGTAATTGTATACATGAACCAAGAAGGAAGAGGCATTGGTTTATTAAATAAATTAAAAGCATACAAACTGCAAGAAGAAGGCCGTGACACTGTTGAAGCCAATTTAGAACTTGGTTTTAAAATGGATGAAAGAGATTACGGTGTTGGTGCACAAATTTTGCGCGACTTAGGAATTTCTAAAATGCGTTTAATGAGTAACAATCCTAAAAAACGTGCAGGCCTTGTTGGTTACGGCTTAGAGATTGTAGAAAACGTTGCAATTTTTGTTCCTTCCAATCCACATAACGAAAATTACATTCGTACTAAAATTGAGAAGATGGGGCATGACAAGTAGTTACTAATTAGGTTTAGAAAGCACTAACATCTCATTTAACCAAGTAGATTACGGTGAAACTACAGAAAAGAGGGGTTCAATAATTTGAACCCCTTTTTAATTTGGTTTCCCGCAGAAGACGACCAGATAACCTAATAAACTGTCCGAAAATACTTGCTGTGTAGTTAGTAGAGCGTGTATGATTTTCTGCGGGAAATATTTAATAAACACAAATTAATTACCTGAAATCTTTTTGCATTTATAAATTCAATTTGAAAGAACGATGTTTGTTTAATTAGCTTAACGCTAATCTAGCAGAAATATTTTATCCTCACCAAAAAATAACAAAATTTAATCTACCATCGCAACATCAGGAATAACATTTGCTTGCCCTAATGCTAATCTGATTTTAGCATCAATTTCTTCTGCTAACTCAGGATTATCTCCAAATATTTGCTTAACCGAATCGCGTCCTTGTCCTAATTTAGTTTCTTCATAACTAAACCAAGAACCACTTTTCTTAATAATTCCATGTTCAACACCTAAGTCGATGATTTCTCCAACTTTGCTAATTCCTTCTCCAAACAAAATATCAAACTCAGCCATACGGAAAGGTGGGGCAACTTTGTTTTTAATAACCTTAACACGAGTACGATTACCATTAACGCTTTCACCATCCTTTAACTGACCAATTCTTCTAATATCCAAACGAACTGAAGCGTAGAATTTTAGAGCGTTACCACCTGTTGTTGTTTCAGGGTTACCGAACATAACACCAATTTTTTCACGTAATTGATTAATGAATATAACGCAGCATCCCGTTTTGTTAATTGTACCGGTTAATTTACGCAATGCTTGGCTCATTAAACGAGCTTGTAAACCCATTTTGCTTTCGCCCATTTCACCTTCTATTTCAGCTTTTGGTGTTAATGCTGCAACAGAGTCAATAACGATTAAATCAACAGCTCCTGAGCGAATTAAATTATCTGCAATTTCTAATGCTTGCTCACCATTATCTGGTTGAGATATTAACAAGCTTTGAGTATCAACACCTAACTTCTCAGCATAAAAACGATCGAAAGCATGCTCAGCATCAATAATAGCCGCAATGCCCCCTTGCTTTTGCGCACTTGCAATGGCATGAATTGCTAATGTTGTTTTACCTGATGATTCTGGTCCGTAAATTTCAACTATTCTACCTTTAGGAAAACCTCCAACCCCAAGGGCAATATCTAATCCTAATGAACCTGTACTAATAACTTCTAATGCCTCAATTGCATTATCTCCCAACTTCATAACGGTACCTTTGCCATAAGTCTTTTCCAACTTATCTAATGTAAGTTGTAATGCTTTTAGTTTTTCTGAGTTTACCGCCGCTTTTGCAGCTTCTTCATTTTTCTTTGCCATGATATATTTAAGTTTATAAGTTACGTATTTGGTTTGCGTGGTCTTTTGTATCAACTGCGCGTATTATATGTTTTATTGTTCCTTTTTCATCAATTATAAAAGTGGTTCTAATAATGCCATCGAAAATTCTTCCCATAAACATTTTCGTTCCCCACACATCATAAGCCTTCATTGCCGTACGATCTGTATCTGCTAATAAATTAAAACTTAATTTAAATTTATCTGCAAACTTTTTGTGGCTCTTTACATCATCTGCACTTACTCCAACAACTTCATACCCTTCTTTTTTAAGCGTATTCATATTGTCTTGCAAGCTACATGCTTCTGCAGTGCAACCAGGAGTGTTATCTTTTGGATAGAAATAAAGTATCACTTTCTTTCCTTTATAATCCGCTAGACCAAACTCTTTCCCATCCTGATTTAAACCTTTAAAATCCGGAGCTTTCACTCCTTCTTTTAATCTGCTGCTATGAGCAACAAACTTTGCCGTTTTAGCCGGTGCAACTTTCTTAACAGCTTTTTTCACAGGCGAAGTTTTCTTCGCCTCAACTTTCTTTACCACTTTGGTGGCTGAGGCACTCGAAGCCGGAGTTACTTTTTTAATAACTTTTTTTGCTACTGCCTTTTTTGCTACTTTCTTTACCGCTATCTTTGCCATACTGTTTATTTGAGTTAAGCGAGTAAGTTACGGAAAAGGCTTTCAGAAATTTAGAGCACTTTTACACATTCAATGAACAACATGACAAAGATAAATAGTTTTGATTAGATTACAATCATTTTATTAATTATTTTTCAATCATTTTATTTAATCAACTGTAAATCAGACTAATAATTTTGATTTCTTTGATTAAAAAACTTACAAAACGATTTTAGATCACATTTTTCGCACAAAGGTTTTCGTGCTAGGCAGGTATATCGTCCGTGTAAAATGAGCCAATGATGAGCGCGCGGAACGAGTTCTTTTGGGATAAATTTAATTAATTGTTTCTCGGATTGCAGCGGGTTTTTAGCATTAGTAGTTAAGCCAATACGATTAGATACACGAAACACATGTGTATCAACCGCCATAGTAGGTTGATTAAATATTACCGATGCAATTACATTTGCTGTCTTACGACCTACTCCTGGCAGTTTTACTAAATCATCTATTTTCTCGGGAACTTCTCCATTAAAATCCTTCATCAGCATTTGCGCCATGCCTAGCAAATGCTTTGCTTTATTATTAGGATAGGAAATGCTTCTGATATAATTAAACACCGTATCCGAATTACTTGCAGCTAATGCTTCGGCTGTAGGAAAAACTTCGAATAATTTTGGAGTTACCATATTCACTCGCTTATCTGTACACTGGGCAGATAAAGACACTGCAACAATTAACTCATAAGGATTGGTATAATGCAATTCTGTTTCTGCAACAGGAACATGTTCTTGAAAATAATTGAGTACACCTTTATATCGCTCCTGCTTTGTCATGAAGCAAATTTGCATAAATTTACATTTAAGAAGCAGTGGCAATAAAAAAAGTTATCTACATATCACTTCTCCTATCAATTCTTTTCTCTTGCAGAAAAGATGCCCCACTTTGGCAAACAGAGAACCTAAACAATAATGAAATTGGGTCTTTTGGTCATGCTGGAATGGGTTTAGCATTTAGATATCCAATCAATTCATACGAGTTATTTGAGCCTTGTTTCAGAATTGGAGCTAAAGGAAGTGAAATGGATGTGCAAATGACAAAAGATAGTGTGCTTGTTTTGTTTCATAATACAAAACTCGAAGACGACACCTGATGTAAAGGAATTTTAAACGATAAAACATGGGAAGAATAAAAAATTGTTGGCTCGCTTCTCCTTATTCAAATAGTGTAAATTTAATAACACTTAACGAGCTACTTTCTAAAATAGATAAACACAATTTAACCTTAACTTTCGATTGCAAATTATGCGTTGGGAAAAACGTAAATTATGAACAATTTCTAGATACCTATGCCAATGCTATACAAAAAGTAATTAATGATAATCAACTTAACACCAACACTTTTATAGAAAGCAGTGACACTAGTTTTTTACTTATTCTTAAAATTAAAGATGCTAATTATAAATTGTTTATTTATCCCGACAATTTTGAAAATGGCTTTGCAATTGTAAACAAAATGGATTTATTCGGCATCACTATTTCCAAAAGAAAAATCACAGCAGAAAATGTAAAAACTGCACATGAGATGAATAGAAAAATAACGGTTTGGAATACCTTAACTGAAAACGATAATCTGGATGCTGTTTCTAAAAATGTTGATTACATTCAGAGCGATAAAATCATTCATTTGTTAAAAATGTTTGGACACTACAAGAAGCAAAAGCCAAAATATTGGTTTAAGTGTTAAAATGCTTAAATTTGTTGCAAGCTCTCTTTAATTTGAACTATAGAAAAATCATATTTCTTTTATTCATTCCACTTCTTTTTACTTGCCGTAAAGATGAGCAGGTTGTTGATGAGCAAGATTATCCAAGAGAAATTGGAAAAATATTTGTCGGAAAATGTGCTACTGCTGGTTGTCACAATGATGCGAGTTATGAAAATGCAGCAGGATTAAACTTAAGCACGTGGGCTAAATTATTTAATGGCAGCAAAAGCGGTTCAACTATCATTCCTTATAATTCGGAATTTAGTTCTCTTACTTATTTCATAAACACCTATGCTGATTTAGGATTAGTTAATTCACCAACTATGCCAATTGGCAATACAAAACTTAGCAGAGAAGAAGTCACGTTAATTAAAAACTGGATAAATTTGGGTTCCCCTGATGGAAATGGCAATATTGCCTTTTCAGGTAACAATAGCCGTAGCAAGTTTTACGTTGCCCACACTGCATGCAAAGTTGTTTGTGTTTTTGATGCCGCTACACGTTTACAAATGCGCTACATAAAAGTAGTAAACGATAATGAAAGTTGCACAGCGCATCAAGTAAAATTATCTCCTGATGGGAAATATTGGTATGTGTGTTACACCAACAATGGAAAATATTTACGGAGATATAATACCAACGATGATAGTTTTGCAGGAGAAATATTTATTGGCGGAGCAGATTGGAACACCTTTGCTTTTACTCCAGATTCGAAAAAAGCTTTTGTTATTGACTGGACATCCTCAGGAAAAGTTGCTACATGCGATTTAGAAAACATGGTTGTTACCGACACTACACGCTACAACTTTATGCCACATGGCTCAGCAGTTTCGCCTAATGGACAGTTTTTATACTTTACTGCAACTAGCGGAAATTTTCTTTACAAAAAAGACCTTAGCAATAACAATATTGATTTTATTGGGCTGAATAATGCAGAAACCCCTGGCTTACCAAGTAACATATACAATCCACACGAAATAATCTTTTC
>CANJJP010000080.1 GCA_947474485.1 Bacteroidota bacterium
AGTTGTAGGGCCAGCACTTGGTTTAGTTTCTTGAATAAAACCAACTATAGCTACTTCACCTTTGTTCCAAATATAAGTAGGTAATTTTACCTTATTTACAAATGTTTGAGTTTGCCCATTTGTCCAAGTACCAACCAAAGTTTGTCCATTTTGATTAGGTACCATTTTTCGCATAATAAACTCAAAATCCTTTTCTCCATTACTTCCAGGCGCTGTTGCATAACTTATATGCTCTTCAATAATTGCTAATTGCAATTTTAAAGGGTTTGCTGTTGTAAAAGCTTGCGCTGCAGTAATTGTTGTAGTAATAGTGATTGAATCATAAGCCGCATTCCAAACATATCCAGTTGTTAAAGCAAAAGGAGCATCAACTTGATAATCACTATTAATTGTTGCTTGATCAAGATAGCCAGCATTACCGTTATTTGGTGCTGTTCCTAGTTCTCTACCATTAAATCTTCCTTGCGGAGCAAAACGATCAGTGCCTGTTGGGTAATAATAGCTTTGACGCGAAGTAGGTTCAGTTGTGTTTTGCTGATACAATGATGTTGGACTTGTTGGAGCCGAAGGAATAGCTACTTGATAACGAAGCAAAATCATTTTTTTCGGTGAATTTTGATTAGCTAATGCAAGCGTAGTAATTCCAGGATTAACTGAGGCACATGGCGGACAATTTTCACCAGTCCATTCTTCAAATAAACTAATTCGTTGTGTTTGAGCACTCGAATTTAAAGTAGCCGCCAATGCTAAACCTGTCAAAATTTGTAATGTTTTTTTCATAGATAAAGTTTTAAGTATGCGGTATTATTTGCATACATGTTTTCAGTTTTACAAATGTAAACTAAGATTGATAGAATTAAAAAGTAATGAATATTTATTATTTGGTTTCGGTTTTCTTTAAAACTAAAACAACTTGAAAAACAATTAGTTACAAATAATTTATAATACTATACTGATTTAGATTGGCAATCTTTTTTATACTACGTTAGGTATTTAAACCAAGTTTACCTAGTAAATAAAAAATCCCGACTACCTTAAGTAATCGGGACTAATAAAAAAACTAGCAATCAATTTTGGTTTTTACCAAATCTATTACTAGTGATTAACAACTAATTTTTTAGTTGTTTTTCCATTTGAAGTTGTTATGTCTAACAAATAAACACCATTGGCTAAATCAGAAGTTGAAATTTCGAATGAATTTTCACCGTTCACCATAGCAACATCTTTCGTCATTACTAATTGTCCTAACGAATTGATTAAATTTAAACTTGTTTTTTCTGCAACTGCGCTATAAACCTTAATTAAAGCTGCTCCATTTGCTGGATTAGGAGAAATTTCTAAATCTGTAAACGAATTATTTTTTATAATTCCCACAGAAGCAGCATCTAAAATATTTAAATCATCTATGTAAAGCATGTTTTCATAATCATTTACATTTCTAAACTTAACCAAAAAGTTAGATGTACCTGCATAAGCAGTTAAATCTATAGTTTCTAGTCTCCACTCGTTAGCAGCTGGAATAAAATCAGAGCCTTGATAAGGAAGTGGTGTATTAGTTGAAAGAGTTGCATCATACTTTTTATAAACACTCATAAACGATGCTCCACAATCAGTTGAAACAAAAATTTCCAATGTATCTGACCAATGTTGAGGAAGTGTTGGATCTGTCCATAAACTATATGCAACTTGGAAAGTTAATGTTGGGTTTGTTGCAGTACTTAAATTAATTGGCGGTAAACGAAACTCATCTATTTCACCTGTTGCTTGGTAATTTGCATTATCTAATCTAACAGAGGCTACTCCAGTTTTTTTCGCTGTTGTTGTTCTTGCCCAAGTTGTTGAACCATCAGGGTTAATGCGCTCCCAATTTGCTAGAGGAAAAGATGTTTCAAAACCTTCAAATAATGGAAATACTGGAGTAACATTTATGTTTTGAAAATTAACAGTTAATGAGTTATCAATTGTACTTGCATCCACACCTGAATTTACATTTGCAACCGTTACTGTAAATGTATGAGCTCCAGTCGCAACTGTTTGCGTTGGAATAGTTACCATTTGACTTTGGCCAGTTGCTAAAGAACCTGTCCAGTTAATTGTATTAATTGTACCTGCATCTACTCTATAGTTTATGTCACAAGTTGTTAATGTATTAATACCATTATTCTTTAATTCGAAGATAGGGTCAAATGTATTTGTACAAATGTAATTCGACAAACCTGTAATTGCTGCTGCAGTTGCGTTAATAGGCAAAGCTTGTGGATCTCCATAAGCAGCTTGATGCACAATTCTACTAACAAGTGGTCCCGGGCTTGGAACATCTTCTTGAATAAAAGCAGTAATTGCTAATTCACCTTTATTCCAAATGTAAGTTGGCACTAAAACCTTATTAACAAAAGTTTGTGTTTGACCATTTGTCCAAGTTGTAGCTAAAGTTTGTCCATTTTCATCTGGAACCATTTTACGCATGATGAATTCAAACTCCTTCTCACCATTAGTGCCTGGAGCAGTTGCATAAATAATTTTCTCTTCAGTAATTGCTAATTGAAGATTAAGTGGATTAAGCGCAGTAACATTTTGAGCTGCTGTAACAACTGTTGTAATGGTAATCGAATCTAATGTTGCATTCCAAACGTATCCTGTTGTTAAGAAGAATGGTGCATCAACTTGGTATTCGAAATCAACTGAATCCTGAGATAAAAAACCAGCATTTCCATTATTTCCATTAACATCGCCGCGACCTAACTCATGTCCGTTTAATCTTCCTTGAGGTGCAAATTGATCAGTTTGAGTTGGATAATAATAATCTTGACGTAAGCTAGGCTCAGTTGGATTTTGTTGATATAAAGAGTTAGGATTAGTTGGTGCACTTGGAATTGC
Organism: Bacteroidota bacterium; assembly: GCA_947474485.1. GTDB lineage: Bacteria > Bacteroidota > Bacteroidia > B-17B0 > Aurantibacillaceae > JADJDM01. Next base: position 2,878 of record CANJJP010000080.1, read on the forward strand.
AACTTGATAACGCAATAAAATCAATTTTTTAGGACCTAAGTAATTGGCATTTGCAATTGCTGTAATTCCAGGATTAGTTGCTGCACAAGGCGCACAATTTTCACCTGTCCATTCTTCAAATAAATTAATTCGTTGTGTTTGCGCTTGTGTTTGCAAAGAAGCACCCAAAGCCAATACGGCAATAAATTGTAGAGTTTTTTTCATTGATATAGTTTTATGCGCAGAAATATTAATATCACACGCGGTTTCATTTCATCAAAAATAAAGAAAAAAACTGATTAAAAGGAGACGAATGGTCAGTAATTATTTGTTTCGTCAACAACAATCTTTTACAATTGAAAAAGAAATGAATCCTGATTAAAAAACCAGATTTACTTAATTATCTGAGGTAGTTTCTTTGTTTTGCTTATTGAATGCATCAAAGTCGAACGACAAGGAGAAACGCAACGTGTTTTGCAATGGATTGTTTCTAGGAACTGTTGGAACCAAATAGGCGAAATCTAGACCGAATACATTGTACTTAACTCCTAAACCAAGTGTAAAAAATTGTCTTCCTCCTTTTGATTTGTTTTCGTGAAAATAGCCTGCTCTTAAAGCAAGTAATTTATCATACCAATATTCAGCGCCTACCTGCATTATGATTTCGCGCATTTCTTCTTTAAACCCATCTGGAGCGTCATTAAACGAGCCAAACATGCCTGAAGCAACACTTCTGTATGGATCTTTTCCTGCTTCAATAACACGCTCACCATTGCCATCTACAACTATACTTCCTGCTGCATCATATTTATAACGTGGAGGTGTTGGAACTAATAATTTATTAAGATCAACCGTAAAAGCTACAGTATTAGCGTCATCTAAATTTAATTTTAATCCACTACCCAATCTTAAATTCATTGGTAAAAAATTTCTTGCTTCAGGAGCTGCATTGTCAGTGTAAGATAACTTATTTCCAATGTTTGAAATGTTAAAGCCAAAAGTTAATTCTGATTTATTCCCAGATACTTTTATATCTTTATTGGAGTAAAAACCAGAAACATCAACTGCTACTGCTTGCCCCGCCTTTGTTGCTGTTCCATTTTGAAGCGGCAAACCACCAGTTAAATTAGAATTAATATAGCGAAAAGCCATTGCTGCGGAAAATTTTTCTCCCAATTTTCTTGTATAAGCTAAATCTAAGGCAAATTCATTTGGTTTATAATTTCCATTTGGATTACCAGTTGCATCAGTAAAATTAATTGTACCTAATGAGAAGTATCTTAATGAACCCGCAATAGCCGAGTTTTTATCTAATTTACCATAACCTGCTAAATAAGCCAAGCTAATATCTGGAACTAATTTTCTTAACCATGGAGTATAAGAAGCAGCAACACCAACTTTCTTATCGATAAAAGCATATTTTGCCGCATTCCAATGCATTGAATTAATGTCAGGACTTGTTGCCACTCCACACTCCCCCATTGCACCTGCTCTTGAATCAGGCGAAATAAGTAAAACTGGAACTGCTGTTGTAATTGCATTTAATGTATTACCTCCATTTAATGCGCCAGTTGTGGAACTCGTTTGTGCATTAGCAATTTGAATTGCTGAAACAAGTAATATAAACCCTATTATTATCTTTCTACTATTCATTAATTTATTTGTGAAACGAGCCACGAATTTAAGTTTTTAATTTAAAATAACTAATTTTTCTATCTTCTCAGCGGATATTCCAGTTGAGGATCTAATTTTAACTTTATAAATGTAAACTCCTCTCCCAATCTTGTCGCCAAAATCATCTTTGCCGTCCCAATCTACACCATCAATTCTAAAACCTTGATTTTGAACATCCTGATTTATAGTTTTTATCAGTTTTCCCGAAATGCTGAAAATTTGAATACTTAGGTCTAAAGGCACACAACACTGATTATGTTCAACAAAAAACTTTGTACTTGTTGTAAATGGATTGGGATAATTTAACACTTGCTTTAAAGCCATTTCTGCAGAAGAAGCTACAATAAATTCGGTACTTGCTGTGCTCGAGTTATTTTGAACATCCCAAACCTTTACATCTAATGTATGATTTCCTTCATTTAAATCAGAAAGTGGATAATATATTTTACCTGTTTTATAATTATTTATATCCGCTTCATAAAAATCATTTAATACCAGAGGATTTGTATTGTCGCCATCTAGTATTGCTGTAGCGTCGTGCCCAATGCCACTCCCAACAGTATTAACTCCGCTTGAATCTAATAATTTCATAAAAATTTTAGGGTTCTCATTAGTTGTACCACCAACAACAAAGCTTTCATCATTCATATACAAATTAATTTGCGGCCCTACATTATCAACAATTGGATTTGGATCTGACCCGCCAATGATAACATCGTCATAATAGCCAGCAGCATCAATTGAACCATTGTGAGCATAATAACTCAATTTTCCTTTTCCAAATTGGTAATTAATATCCTTTGGTACAATAAAAGTAAATTCAAAATCACCATTCACTACACTTGCTTTTCCCTTATACAATATGTTTTTTTGAACACTAAAACTAATCATTGCCGATGGGCCTAAATCATTTCCTAATGTTGATTGTTGACTAGGCTTATCAAATATTGTTGGGAAAACAATACCATTAAAGTTGGTTAGTTTATTCGCGTTTTTATCACCCACATAACCTTTTATTGTAATTCTTGACAACGCTTTCAATGTATCGGTACCTGATACAGAAACTGGCTTATTATTTATTTCCGTTGTGTAAATTCTTTGCTTAGGATAAGCTAAAGTAACCGCAGGATCACCTAACAAACAAAAGTGAGTATAACTGCGATTAGACCCTTGTTTTGTTAATCGAATTATATCTCCAGTACGAGGATACCAGCCGTTTATTTGATTTAATGCCGAACTAAAAAAAGCAGGCCCTAGTGCATTAGCATCACTACTATAAGCAATACGAGTTGTAGTAAACAAACAAATACCGCCGCCTTGAGAGTTTAACAAAACTAATTCTCCACATGATGTTCGGGCTGGGTCATCGAATCTACTGAACTCACATGTTGCTGTAACAAACATTGGTAATCCATTTAAGTTTTTCCATGCATTAACAATATTGATATCAATAACTCCCTCTCCAGTTAATTGAAGCTCACCACCATGTCCCGAATAATTAAGTATTAATGTTCCTTTTTGAATCCTTCTATTTAAATCTGCCTCAGCATCAGGATATTTTTGTCCACCAGCTGTCGCATATTGCTGATATGCATCCAAATATATTTTATCGATATTAAAAGTAGGGTCTGTGTTTTTTATTTGAGTAGCAAAATCTTCATTATGTCCATTAACAAAAACAGTTTCCCAGCCTGCCTCAGCATCATCCGACATCAATGTAATCCAATTTCTCCAATCGCCAAATGTATTGTAAACATTATTATCGCAAGGGTTTTGTTCTCCAGTAATATTTCCTTGTTGAAGGTAATAGTGCCTAACTTTTTCAACCATTGCATTTGCTTCATCAATAGTTTTTACAGGCAATCGCCCTATTCCAATATCAACCATATCAACACCAATACCATTTCCTTCCGTATCATCTAAAAAACCATAATAATCATCAACTACCTTTGAAGCAGTTAAAGCGATAGAATTATAACTTTGATAGGTTGGAATAAAATTAGTGTTTGAAGAAATATTTGTATTCAAATTATTATAAGAACCATCGCCAAATAACAATAAATATCTTGGCTTTTTAACTGAGCGTTTGTAAATCATTCGCACAAACTCACGCAGTGCTGTAATATCTTGCACCCCTGAAGAAAACTCATTATATATTTCTTGTGGTGTTGCAATTACATAAGATAAGGTGTCGTATAGCTGATGTAATTGAGCTAATGCCAATGCTTGCGATTTAAAATTTGGGTGTGTTATTATGATATAATCTATATCACCTGTAATACTATGTAAATCTTGATTTTCGATTTTACCACATTTAATTGGCACAATAACATTACTACTTCTAAATGCAACAAATTCTTTTAAAGTATCTGTTTCAACAACAAAACTTATTTGATTAGAATTAAAATTCACTAAATGATTTTGCACGTTTAAATGGTCGGTAACATCCCAAACATTTAATAAAGAAGTTGAAGTAATTTCAAACTTAGTCTTTCTTCCAGACTGGAAACTTCTTGAATCTCTAAATGATAGCAGCTCATTTGAAAAAATCAAATTTCTTCTAACATTC
>CANJJP010000081.1 GCA_947474485.1 Bacteroidota bacterium
CTCATCTTTACCAATTTTAATATACTTGTGTATCGTTGCTAATTGTTCTTTCGAATTAATTGCCCCAATGTCGGTGTTCTTATCTAATGGGTCGCCAACGATTAATGTTTCGATACGATTTTTTAATTTACGAATTACTTCGTCAGCAACACCTTCTTGCACAAACAAACGTGAACCTGCGCAGCATACATGACCTTGATTAAAGAAAATACCGTTGATGATTCCTTCAACAGCTTGGTCAATTGGAGCATCTTCAAAAATAATGTTAGCTGCTTTACCACCTAATTCTAATGTTACTTTTTTATCTGTTCCTGCAACTGCACGTTGAATAATTTTACCTACATCAGTACTTCCAGTAAATGCAACCTTGTTTACATTAGGATGATTTACAATTGCAGCACCAGTTGCCCCGTGTCCTGTAATAATATTTACAACTCCATTAGGTAATCCAGATTCCTGAATAATTTCAGCAAGTTTAAGAGCAGTTAATGGAGTAGTTTCTGCTGGTTTTAACACAACAGTATTACCTGTTGCTAATGCAGGTGCTATTTTCCAAGCAGCCATTAATAATGGAAAATTCCAAGGAATAATTTGCCCCGCTACACCTAATGGTTGTGGGTTTCTATTTGGAAATGCATATTCTAATTTATCTGCCCAACCTGCATAATAAAAGAAATGATTTGCAGCTAATGGAACATCCACATCTCTACTTTCACGAATTGGTTTACCGCCATCCATTGTTTCGATAACAGAAAACTCACGCGCGCGCTCTTGCATTAAACGTGCAATACGGAAAATATATTTTGCACGCTCTGCAGCAGGCATTTTCTTCCATGTTTTATCGTAAGCATTTTTTGCAGCAGTAACAGCTAAGTCAACATCCTTTGCGTCTGCATCTGCAACTTCTGCAAGTTTTTCTTCAGTAGCTGGATTAATAGTGTCGAAGTATTTTCCTTTACCCGGTTTTACAAATTTACCGTTAATGAATAAATCATATTTTTTGTTTAAACGAATGTGATCCTTTGCTTCTGGTGCCGGAGCATAATCCCATTTAAATTCGTTTGATGTTGTTTCTTTCTTTGCCATACTTATTTAGTTGTTGAATTGTTGAATTAATGAGTTGCTGAGTAGTTTAATAGTTCTCTAACTCTTTAATTCTACAATTCAATATTTAATTTAATCTCTAACTCTTTAATTCTCTAACTCAATAATTCATTAATTAGTCAACACTAATATAGTCCTTACTAAAGTATACGCCGCGCGCTTCTTTTTCTAATTGTAAAATAATATCGTTTGCTAAACTACTTGCTCCAAAACGGAACCATTCGTTAGTCATCCACTTAGGACCTAATGTTTCGTACAACATAACTAAATACTGTAAAGCACCTTTAGCTGTTGAAATTCCACCTGCAGGTTTCATTCCAATCATTATTCCTGTTTTATCGTAATAATCTTTTATTGCTTGTAGCATTACTAATGTAACAGGCATTGTTGCAGCAGGCTGAATTTTTCCTGTTGATGTTTTAATAAAATCGGCACCTGCATAAATTGCAATATCACTAGCCATTCTAACATTATCTAATGTAGAAAGTTCACCAGTTTCAAAAATTACTTTTAATCTAACTTTACCGCAAATCTCTTTTATTTGTGCAATTTCATCAAACACAAAATTGTAATTACCTTTTAAAAATTCGCCACGAGAAATTACCATGTCAATTTCATCGGCACCATTATCAATAGCGTATTTAGTGTCTTCTGCTTTTATTTTAAAAGTTGAATTACCACTTGGGAAAGCCGTTGCAACAGAAGCAACCTTTACCGTCGAACCTTTTAATGCATCCTTAGCTATTTTTACATAACTTGGATAAACGCACACAGCTGCTGTGCTTGGAAGGTCAGGCAAGGCATCATGTGGATGCATTGCTTTATAACACATTTGTTTTACTTTTCCATCCGTGTCTTTACCTTCAAGGGTTGTAAGGTCAATCATGCTAAGTGCAAGTTTTAAACCTTGTACTTTTGATGCTTTTTTTATGCTTCTCGTATTAAAACGTGCAACACGCTCTTCAATTCCAACTTGGTCGATAGTTGGAGTGTTTGAGAAATCGGGAATTACTATTTTGCTCATAATTGTTAATGTATTCAAAAATAGTAATAAATATGAAATTTTAAAGCATTTTTTGAGCATGATTTGACTAAATTTGTTTTCCTTCATTATGGGATTTTGTGAAACAATAGATAGAATAATTGGAACTCAACGTAAAAAAAAACTTTACGATGATTATTCGTTTACCATTTTCTCTAAGGCAAACACTATCCCTGAAGACAAGTGGACTGCTTGTTTAGGTAATTCTAATTTGTTTTTAACCTTAAAATATCTTCATGCAATTGAACAATTGCATGAAGACTCGATGTATTTTAGGTACATTATGGTTTTTAAAAAGGACCAGCCAATATTAGCGTCTTATTTTCAAATAAATGATTTTACAGCTGATGTATTTGGTGATTTAGTAGCAGGGCAATTACAGGAAATACAATCGAAACGCTCAAAATTATTCGAACATTATTTAGACCATAATAAAGATAAAGTTGTTTTTAGATTGGTTACTTGTGGCAATAATTTTATTAGTGGTGAGCATGCTTTTTCTCATTCAAATGTGATTTCTAAAAAAATTGCTTTTCAAATAATGAATAAAGTTATTGAAGTAGTAGGAAAATCGGAGAAGCTTCGCGGCAAGATTTCCGCAACAGTAATAAAAGATTTTGAAGAACATACTGCAGTAAAACGTCCTTTGTTTAACGATAAGTTTGTAGAGTTTTCGGTTGAACCAAATATGGTAATTACAATCCCTAAAGATGTAAACTCTATCGAAGATTACATTAAATTATTTTCGAAAAAGTACAGGAACAGAGCAAAGAGTATTTTTAAATGTTCGGATGGAGTAGAGAAGAGACAATTAAAGTACGAAGAAATAAAAAAATACAATGCTCAAATTTATGAATTGTACGAACAAGTATTTGTACGTGCAAAATTTAAATTAGTAAAACTATCTTACGATTATTTTGCTGAAATGCAGCGCAAAATGCCTGAGCAATTTGAGGTTCATGCTTATTTTAAAGATGGAAAATTAGTTGCTTTTAAATCAGCATTTATTTTAGAAGATTGTATTGAAGCCCACTTTATAGGTTTTGATTATGCTATAAATAAAGATTTAGAGTGTTATCAAAACTTACTTTACGATTTTATTGAACTAAGCATTGAGAAAAAGAAAAGCATTTTACAATTAGGCAGAACGGCATCAGAAATAAAAAGTACTGTTGGCGCCAAAGCCGAGCCTTTGGTATGTTATGTAAAACCACAGAACACAGTAAGTAAAATGATTTTAAATCCTTTCATTTCATTTCTTCAACCATCAGAGTGGATACCGCGTAATCCTTTTAAGGAAGAGGCGGAAGTTAGCGAGCAAGCATAATTACTTTTTATCACATGATGCTTATCATTTCTTATAAATTCTTTATTCTAAATTAATTTATACTTTTGCCACTCATTACATGCAATTAAAAATTGCTATTCTATTAATTAAATTCTAAAATTAAAATGTCAATTAGTCAAAAACTTAAAGATCGTTGTGGCGATATGTGCGAATTATGCGCTGCAGAAGCTGCAACAGAAGAATATACCGTAAGCCCAAAAAACGATGAGTCAATCGAAAATCAAGTAGCAGTTTGTAATACTTGTTTAGCAGCTATTGATGATATGGAATCTGCATTTCACTGGCGTTGCGTAGAAGGAAGTATTTGGAATCCAGAGCCTAGTGTGCAAGCTTTAAGCTATAGAATTTTGCAAGGATACAAAGAAGAAGACTGGGCAAGTAATTTAATCAACTCAGTTGATTTGGATGAAGATACTATACAATGGGCAATGAGCGCGTTAGAAGTTGCAGCAGTGCATAAAGATGCTTTTGGTAATGTATTAGAGGCTGGTGACACAGTTGTGTTAACACAAGGCTTAAATGTAAAAGGCACAAGTTTTACCGCATCAAAAGGAACGGTTGTAAAACGTATAAAATTAGTGAGTGATAATACCGATCAAATTGAAGGAAAGGTTAATGAGCAAGTAATTGTTATTTTAACTAAGTATGTGAAGAAGGCGGTTTAGGTTTCTTGAATCTATAAACAAAAGGAGCTATCGCAATTACCGCAACTACTCCTTTTGTTTTGGTGCAAATTCTATTTAATTAAAGTAATATAACCTGATGATTTCTGTGATTCTTTTAAACAATCTGTTTTATAAGTTAGCGTATAGTAATATGTACCATCAATCACTTTTCCATTTATTAAGCAATCCCAACTTGCATCAATAGAAGTTGTTTCGAAAATTTGTTTCCCCCAACGATTAAAAATCAAAAGCTCACACTCTGTAAATGATAAATTGGAAAGGTCTAATTTGTCATTAATGTTATCTCCGTTGGGAGTAATGATGTTGGGAAAAATATTGAGATAACTAGCCTGAGAAATTGTTACAATAGAAGTATCGTTGACTGAGCACCCGGGGTTACTAATGGTTACATGGTATGTTCCAGGCTGATTTATTTCAATACTTTGAGTGTATTCGCTTGTTGACCACAAATAAGATTGCCCCACATTTCCGGCATTAAGAATAGTTTTTCCGTTAAGACAAATTTTAACACTATCTTCTAAATTTTTTGTAGGAACATTAAATACATTGATTTTGGTTATCAGTGTATCAACATTATTGCAAGTGGATGTATCTTGAGCAATGAGAAGTAAATCATAAATACCTTCGCTTGCATAAGTATGATTAACTTGATTAGCTGAAAATAAAGATGCAGAACCATCACCAAAAACCCACTCAATATTATTAGTTGGAGTTTGATTAGTAAAGCTCATATTATATGGTGCACATCCATTTTTGAGTTCGGAGGAATAGGAAGTTGCAGTTAAAAAAGTTTGCAAATCTACTTTAAGAAAACCGTGATCGAATATAGTATTGTTAGGCATATTGCTTGCAGCATATGCGTTTGTAGAAACAGGGGTAGAACTATTTCCGTTGAAGCTATAATACAAAACACCTTTAGAATCAACTTTACAAACACCAAACGTTGCCCATTCTGCTTTTACTCCGCCATAGTAACTTCCATAAGCTAGTGATTCCGCATTTTTTGAAAATACACAGAAATATAAATCATAGTTATTTGTACTTGTTTTTATAGCATTAGGGGTTGTTGGGAAATTAGAGCCCGCATCACCTGCAATATAAATATTATCGCAACTATCCACTTCAAAGGAGGCAGCTGCAAGGTAGGATTGGGAAGTGTTGAAAATTGGAGTTCCAAATCGCGATTTTACTAAAAACTGAGAAAGATCTGGAGTGAGTTTGTGTATTAGATTGCGCCCGTTCGGAACATTGTAAGCATTTGGTGTTGGAGTAAAAGCACTTGCTGAGCCACTAATTAATAAAGAATAAAGAAGTACATTATTGTTTTTATCTAAGGTTAATAAGTATCCATAATCTAGTCCGCTTGTTCCTGCAAATGAAGATGCTGCAACTGTACTTCCACCTGATTTAAGATGAGTAACATAAGCGTCATGAGAACCGCCAGCAAATGCTGGCCCTGCTACTCCAGATGTAATAGGAAGATCCATGCTTGTTGTTGTGCCGATAAAATAAATACCTCCTTGCCCATCTAATCTTAATGAGTTAGCACAGTCTTTACCAATTCCACCAAAATAAGTACTCCACACTAAAGTAGATAGGGAAGAATCTATTTTAAAAGCAACGGCATCATAAATTCCATTAAGGGATGTAGAATAAGCATTGGGACTTACAGGGAAGTCTAAAGAGTTACTTGCGCTTACAGCATAAATGTTAGCATTATCATCTTCAACAAATTCGTAGTTTCTCATTGCGTAAGGATTCCATGCTCCAGGCGCACCATCATCATCTGTGCCACCTATATAGGTTGAAGCATTCATTATACTTCCTGAAGTATCAAGCCTCGAGATAAATAAATCGTGGTTGCCATTATAAGTCGGATCGAACGAATTTTGAGTAACAGGAAAATTATTAGATTTACTATAACCGAAAATTGTGATTTTATTTTTTAATGCGTTTATGCAAAACGATTTTTCCTCGTCAATACCACCAAGGTATGTTGCAAATAGCAATGAGCTACCATTTGCATTAAATTTATGTATGGTAACATCCATTAGTGCGTTAAGGGTTGTTTGAAACGCACCTAATGTTGCGGGAAAACCTTGTGCGGAGCAGGAACCTGCTAGGTAAGCATTTCCTTGTTCATCATAGCCAGATGCCTCGCCATTACAAGAAGAAGTAGAACCAGAAAACGTTGCAGCAACAACAATGGGGTCAATTATAAGTGAGTATTTTTTATTGTATCCATTCGGAAATGAAAAAGAAATACAATTGTTTATTAATTCATAATTGCATTCAACCATTGTTTTTTTATTTCTAATTATTTGCCAAGCAAGTGGTGCTTTTTCAATTATTGTTCCAGCATTTGTTATTATTTGTAAGCTTTTATCTTTTAGGGATAAACCATCAACTCCTTCATACTTAAATTCTATTTGATTTACATTGGCTTGAGGTGAAACTATGAGATCATATTTAAAGTTTGAACCTTCACTATACACATCCATGTTAATACCAGAGTATAGATTTTCATATCTTATTTTTTTGAAGGCTTGTATGTGTGAACTCCATTTTTCTTTTTCATTTCCTAAAAAGTAATTATAATACTCCGCTTGCTTTTCTTCACCATAAATATTTTTTGTGTTTGCATTCACAAAAATTGTTTTGTAAACATGCCCTGGAATAGGCGCTTTGTAGTTTTCTTTATTGTTGTTTTTTTCTATAGATAATGAGAATGCATTTGCATCATAGATTTCATAGGTAAATGAATTTTGCTCAAGAAACACTTTGCCATTGTAAAATTCGCCCATGAATTTAACATGTGAA
>CANJJP010000082.1 GCA_947474485.1 Bacteroidota bacterium
ATCGTGCATTTATGGATGAGGGATTTACACAATTTTATACTGTTGATACTTGGGAAAACATTGAAGGCAGATACGAAAAAGAATTCGGGAACAATTCGAACTACATCGACAAATACAAAAAACCAATTAAAACACGCGAAGCAAATGCGTTTTTAAGTTATTACAACTCTGCAATAAAAGGCGATGAAGTAACACTGAATACACATAGCGACGGCTTTAATGGAGGCATTCGTCATGGTGGTGGTTATGGACAAGTATATACTAAAACAGCAACCATGCTTTTCAATTTAAAATATGTATTGGGTGATAGTTTATTTAATGCTTGTATTCAAAATTATTTTGACTTATGGAAAATGGCGCACCCATATCCAGAAGATTTTAGAAACTCGGTTATTGCAACAAGTAATATGGATTTAAACTGGTTTTTTGATGCTTGGTTAGAGACTAACAAAACAATTGACTACAGTATTAAAAAAGTAAAACGAATTAAAAAAACAAATAATTACGAAATTACCTTTAAGCGCTATGGAATGCAAATGCCAATTGATTTTACTGTTTACTCAAGAGATTCTTCGGCAAAAAGTTTTTACATACCTAACACTTGGTATGAGAAAAAAACGAAATCAACATTGCTACCTCGTTGGATTGGATGGGATAAAGTAAAGCCAGTTTATACAGCAACAGTAACAATACCAGGTGGAATTGACCATTTAGTAATTGATACAACCAATCGTCTTGCTGACATTAATATGATTAATAACTCTAGCAAGAAAAATGTAAGCGTTAGTTTTGACTCAAAAATTTGGAACATGCCTGATAGAACAAACTACGAAGTGTTTGTAAGACCAAGTGTATGGTACAATGGTTTTGATGGATTAAAATTTGGAATGCATGCAAACGGAAATTATTTAAACTACAAACATATTTTTGATGGAACCCTTTGGTTTAGTTCGGGTATTGGACAAGCATACTTAACCGACCAACACATCAACAGTCACGATTTTGTTTCGGTGTTATTGAATTACAAAACTGCTACCGACAAGTTTATGAAGAAAAGTACATTTAGCGCAAGTGTTCGCGAACTAGATGGTTTAAGTGCGGCATCGGTTACCTTTGAAAAGAAAAGTAATAACGAAAAAAATCGTTTCTCGGTAAATTTAAAAAGTATGTTACGTGATGTAGACAATGATGTAACCTATTTAATTTACAAAAATCATTGGATAGAAGGGAAACTAAATAACTCAGCAAACATTACTTTTGAGCACGATTACAATTACAAAAAAGGTTCAGGTAAATTAGGAAGTACATTAAGGACACCATTTTTGTTTAGCGATTATGATTACTCTAACCTAAGCTCATGGTGGATTACAAAAAGCAAATTCAAATACTTAAACATTAACACCCGTTTGTTTGCCCAATTAGGAACAGGAACAAATGTGCCAATCGAATCGCAACTATACGTTGCGGGCGCAAACCCAGAGGAGTTGATGGAAAACAAATACACACGCTCGATGGGTTTCTTCCCTAACTTTGATTTTGGATCTAAGACTACCAACTTTGCTGCTGGCGGAGGATTAAACCTAAGAGGTTACATGGGTTATTTATTATACAGCGGTGATATTAGCGGTGTGCCACACTACAACTACAAAGGCATGAGCGGAACATCTGCTAGTGTAGAAATTGAATTAGACAAATTACTAAAATTAGATAAAGCATTTATACGCAACACCTTTAAGCTAACACCTTACTTATTTGGAGACGCTGGTATTATTAATACTAACTACACCAACGAAGTTGTTAAAACAAGTGATATAATGGCGGATGCAGGTTTAGGTTTAGAATTAATTATTAAACGTTTTTGGAAATTACAAACCACTAAACCTTTAAGCATCCGTGCCGACTTCCCAATTTTCATAAACCGTTTGCCTTTTGCAGAAAAAGACTACCTGCAATTTAGATGGATGATTGGAGTTAATAGGGCGTTTTAGGAAATCTATTTAAAAATTAAATATGCTATTTGGCTACATAATTTTTCTTTTCGTACTTATCGTATTCATATATCGTATTTGGTTTACTAATAAACCTTTTTCGGCAGAATCTAATGAAATCATTATTTCGGGATTACAAAAAGAATTTAACGCTCAATATTCACAAGTATCTTTAACGAAGTTTGATTGTTTCAAATCACTTAACAATGGAAAAATAATCAAGTCCTTAGAAATTATAAAAAGTTCGATAAAGTTTAATGTTGTTTTTATTGAATACAAATACATTGTAAAAAACAGAAACCGCTATTCTCCATCTGATGACACATCAACTTATGCCTTCTACCTTATAGAAACAAGAAATTTCAACATTGGTTACTTAGATACTATTGACACTAAAGAAATAAAAGATGATTACATTTTAATAAGATTAGATCATGCTCCAATTGAAAAGAAAAAAACTTCTTATGAAATTAACCAGATATTAAATAGCCTTATAACTTACTCAGAATAATTCAGCTTTTAGCTTGAATTTTAAGGACCGTCAAAATAAAAGTATTTCCGCATATTTATCAATACAAATTTAGATTTAAATATTTTCCCAATCTGGGAACTTTTTGTATATTTGTAAAAAAATCACGCATTGAGAGTAATTGCAAAGAAATTATTACGTGAATTTTGGATTAAACATGCTGATAGTGAAGAACAGCTAAAAGCATGGTACCAAGAGGCAAATGAAGCAGATTGGAAACATCCAAAAGAGATAAAGAAAAATTACCCAAGCGCAAGTTTTTTAGCTGACAATCGAATTGTATTCAATATTAAAGGAAATACCTATCGATTAATTGTAAAAGTAAATTACGATTATAAAATGGTTTGGATACGTTTTATTGGAACACACGCAAAGTATGATAAAATTGACGCAACAAAAATTTAATAATATGAGAATTAAACCAATCAAAACAAAAAAGGATTATCAGCAAGCGCTCAAAAAGCTCGAAGTAATTTTTGATGCAAAAAAAGGAAGTCCAGAAGGAGATGAACTTGAAGTATTAGGTATTTTAATTGAATACTACGAAAACGAGCATTTCCCTATCGCTCTCCCCGATCCTATTGAAGCAATAAAATTTCGTATGGAGCAAATGAATTACAATCAAAATGATTTAGCCAAAATTGTTGGTCTTAAAAGCAGGGCAAGTGAAATATTAAATAGAAAGAGAAAACTTACATTAGAAATGATTCGTCAACTTCATGTAAGTTTGCAAATACCAACTGAAGTTCTAATTCAAGCCTATTAATCAAATCATCATTGCTAATTCCTTTAACGAAGCGCAAAATACATCAGCACTATATTTATTACTTGCCCCAATAAATACTGTTTTCATTCCTGCATTTTTTCCAAACTCAATATCACTTCCTGAGTCGCCAACCATAATTGATTTTGCAAAATCAATTCCGGAAAAATCTTTTTGTGCTTGTAAAGCCATGCCAATAGCCGGCTTACGAGTTGGATGATTTTCGGAAGCTAAAAAGGGCGAGTGATACGTTTTATCAATCCTACCTCCAAAATAAGCAAGTTCATACACCATGTTTTTGTGTATCAATTCTAAATCTTCGGGACGCATAACTCGTTTGCCAATACCTTGCTGATTTGTTACAACAACAATTTTCCCGAATACAGTGCTGAATTTTTTAACAGCATCAATAACTCCATCAAGGAATTCGAACTCGTTCCAATTCTTTACATAGTCATCCACTATGCGTTTATTAATTACTCCGTCTCTGTCTAAAAACAAAGACCAAGAAGAATCAATATTTAAATCTTTTAAATTCATGTTGTGCGCGTTCGTAATCCTCGGGGATGCCAATATCTATAAAATAACCATCAAACTCAAAGCCCATTATGCTTTGCTTGAACAATTGCTTTTCAAAAAAATCTTTCTCAATTGAAAAGTTAGTTGCTTTAGGGGTTGCAGATTGATACATTGCTTTATTTAAAATATAAACGCCTCCATTAATCAATCCACTTCTTTCTTCACCCGACTTCTCTTTAAACTTTATAATTCTACCTCCAACATCATTTAGTTGAACAGTTCCATAACGAGCTGCATTTGCAACTTCACGCAATGCCAAACTGTGATGAGAATTTTCTCTATGATGATTTTCGTGAAAACGAGTCAGGTTAACATCAAAAAACGAATCGCCATTAACAACAAACACTTCATTTTCATTACACTTATCCAAGGCTAAACGAATTGCCCCTCCTGTTCCTAATGGCTCAGCTTCATGCGAAAACAAAATATCTGCCCCGTTCCAAAAACAAGGTTGCATCAAATTAGTGTAGTAATCAACAATCTTTTCGTTTAAATAACCTGTTGAAACAACAATACGATTAACACCATAAGCTGTTAAATAATTAAAAAGATAATTGAGGAAAGGCTCCTGATTTACAGGTGCCATGGGCTTAGGCACATCCGAAACCACTATTTGTAAACGGGTTCCAAAGCCTCCTGCTAAAACTATTGCTTCTTTTATCATGATTAATGAATGCGAAGATAAGAAAAATTGAAGAAGCTTGCGTCTAATGTATTATTCTAATTTCGACAACTAAAGGTTATAAATCCCTTTATACTTCTCTTTCGCGTAAGTCATAAAGTGAGCGAAGTTTAATTTCTCTCCGCAAATTTGTTCACACAATTCGGAAGCAGAATATAAACGACCATGCACATGCACTTTTTTGCGTAACCAAGCTAATAGTTGTTTCATGTCGCCACCTTCTATTTGTGTACTTAAGCCTGGAATTTCTTTTTGTGCTTGAGCAAAAAACTGTGCCGCATAAAAACTACCTATTGAGTAAGTTGGAAAATACCCGAAGGAACCATGACTCCAATGAATATCTTGTAGCACACCTTTCGTGTTATTAGGAACATCAATATCTAAGTACTCTTTGTATTTTGCATTCCAGTAAGCAGGTAAGTCGCTTACTTTAATTGCCCCGTCAAACAAAGCTTTCTCAATTTCAAAACGAATCATGATATGGAAATGATAAGTTAATTCATCTGAGTTTGTTCTTATCAAAGATGATTCAACTTTATTCATTGCTTTATAAAAATCTTCCGCACTAATATCTTTTAATTGCTCTGGGAAAATTTCTTTCAAGCGTTTCATGTTATTTTTCCAATAACCTAAACTTCTTCCAACATTATTCTCCCACAAGCGCGATTGCGATTCGTGTATCCCTAATGAAACAGCTTCTCCTAAAGGCAATCCATACTCATCAGTAGGCAAGCCTTGCTCATACAATCCATGTCCGCCCTCGTGTATACAACTCCAAATCATTTCACTTACATCGTTTTCACGCACACGTGTTGTAACACGAACATCTAAGGGATTAAAACTAATGGTAAATGGATGCGATGATTTATCCTGACGACCTGCTTCAAAGTCATAACCCATTTGTTTTAGTAAATCAATTCCAAAATTCCATTGCCTATCGGTATCGTAATTTTTAAAAAAGAAAGCATCACTAACTTGTTTTGCTTCTTTAATTTGTTTTACAAAGGGTACTAATTGCTTTCTTACATCTGCAAATAATGTTTCAATCTCTAAGGTAGTTGTCCCGCGCTCGTATTCGTTAAGCATAGCATCGTAAGGATGTACTTTATAGCCTAATAATTCGCACTCTTGTTTTTTAAGCTCAACTAATTTTTCTAACGGTGCTTGATAAATAGAGAAATCATTTTTCTCTTTTGCCGTTTGCCAAGCTTGAAAACACTCGGAAACTGTTTTGCTCATTAACTCAACAAACTCAGTACTGTATTTTTTTTGTTTGTCAAATGTTTCTTTAGTAAGCTCAATATTTTTACGCTGCTTCACATCTATGCTTGTATCATTTGCTAATTGGTTTAACAAATCATCTAAGATTGGGTCGGTAAATAATTTATGATGTATCCCCGAAAGTGTTGCTATTTGCTGCGCACGGAAAGACCCACCTTTTTCAGGCATATAGGTTTCTTGATCCCAACTTAACAAGGCTATAGAATAAGCTACATCTGCAATCTTTTGCATGTGCGCTTTAAAAGCTAAATAACTCATAAATCTTAATTGATTTTTTTTAATTTAAATGATTGTACTATTAAACATACCCAACCGCCAATAAGCGCAATGCCACCTAATGGAGTTATTGGACCAAGAAACATTACCGATTCTAATCCAGTTAATGAGCGTGTAGTAAGTATGTAAAGTGAACCTGAGAATAATATGATTCCAATAATAAAAAGATTTGCCCCTACATTAAGCCATTTCAGATTTTTATCTTTATTTGCAAAGAAAATGATTAATAAAGCAATGGAGTGAAACAATTGGTATTTAGCTGCTGTATCAAAACCTGCTAATTGGTCGGGAGTAATAATTCCTGCTTGCATTTTTGCCTTTAAGAAGTGCGCTCCTAATGCACCAAGCGCTACACCCGTTGCTCCAAAAATACCTGCTACAGTTAAAAAATAGTTTTTCAAATTATATGTTTTCGTTTTAAAGCTTTCATTAAATAAAGCTCCGATTTGTCAAAATTAAGTTAATTTTGTCACTCTTTTAATCCCATTATGAAGAATATATTAGTTATCGGAGCCGGACGTTCGTCAATTTATTTGATTGAATACTTATTAAATAACTCAACAGAGTACAATTGGAAGATTACAGTTGGTGATGTTGATGAGGCTTCGGCTAAGTTAAAAACAGCGGGGCATGTAAACGCCAAAGCCATCGCATTCGACATAAACAATGCAGCGCAGCGCGAGGAAGAAATAAAAAAATCAGACATAGTAATTTCAATGCTGCCTGCTTTTATGCATGGAGAAGTTGCCAAAGATTGTGTTCGCCTAGGAAAGAACATGGCAACCGCAAGTTATGTATCCGATTTAATGAAAGAATTAGATGCGGAAGCGAAACAAAAAGGAATTATTTTAATGAATGAAATAGGTTTAGATCCGGGTATCGACCATGCTTCTGCCTTAAAA
>CANJJP010000083.1 GCA_947474485.1 Bacteroidota bacterium
ATTTTATTGTCCCACAGCGTATATTTTTTAGATACACCAAGCATTAAGCGAGGCACCGTAACTTCAACTGAGTTTTTCGGAATTTCGTTTCCTGTTAATGCAAACACATTTTTTGTGTCTTCATCTAAAGTGTATGACCAAGCATTAAATGTTCCCGTAATATCTCTTCCAACTGCAGAAAACTTCCAGTTTTTTGTAGTAGTATAATTTGCAGCTACATCTAAACCAAAGCCCCAAGCTCCACCAAAATCCCCTAGTTTACGGCGGATGATTTTAGCATTAGCACCAACATCTAGTCCTCGTACTTTACTTATTTTGCGTGCGTAAGAAATGATACAAGCAAAATCGGTAGCACTAAATTTCGAAATTTTATCGTAATCAACATTTCCATTTGCATCTACTAATTGCGTTGTATTTGGTATATTATCTACACCAAATCTAACAACGCTAACTGCCCCAACACTTTGGCTATCTAATCTTGAAGCAATTGCACCGTAATCGTATTTTGCAATACCGGCAAAGTACTCTGAGTGCATTAATCCTAATTGTAAGTTCGATTTTATTCCTAATAGACCAGCTGGGTTCCAGTAGCCACCCATAACATCATTAGTACTTGATATAGCTGCATTACCCATTGCCATTTGCCTTGCGCCTACACCAATAGCTAGAAACTCATTACTATATTTTACAGTTTGTGCAAAAATAAAATATTGAGTTATAATAATAAATATGAATAATAAAAGCTTGCGCATCAGTGTAAAGTTACAAAATACTTGGTAAACAACGATAATGTAAATGAATTATTGCAGATATAAATAATAAAAAAGGTCATCTTGTTTAGAGATGACCTTTTAAGAGATAAATAGAATAAACTATTAGTATTTAGAGAAACCTGTTTTATCAGATACCTTGTGCTCGATTAATAAACCAACACAAGCTGCATCAGTAGGTTTTCCTTTAGCAGAAGTAGCTTCTCCTGAAGGAACACTTAATTCAATAATTAACTGACGAGTACTTGCAGATTGAAACTCGAATTGAGTTGAGTTTTCATCTTTAGCATTGTCATATAATTCTTCGTTAGTTTTTGCATCAAAAATTTTGAATTTGATTTGAGAACCTGAAGTTTCGCAACAAACAGTCATTCTGTAATCCATTCCTTTATAAATTACGCAACGCATTTTAGAAGTGCTACCTTGAGCAAATAAACCACTCTTAGATTGTGCGTTATACATGAATTCTCTGTCATCATCTTTGTTGCCTTTCATTTCGCAATTTTTACGATGGAATTGTCCGCAAACACTTGTTTGAGCCGCAAGGTCTGTACTTAAAACAGAAGCTATAGTAATGGCAAGGATAGTTAGGATCTTCTTCATGATTATTTGCTTTGAGTAAATGAATTTCTAATTGCTTTAATTTTTTCTGAAATAGTTTTGTATTGTGCAGCAGTCATCTCAATTGTTGTGCCACCTCCTAAAACTTTAACTCCATCCTTACCTTTTGCGTCTCCAGCAGCAGTTTCTTTCAATTTATCAAACTCAGCTTTTAATCCATTAAGTTCAGTTAAAACAGAAGCTACAGAAGCATCTGATTTATATTTCTTCAAGAAATCGATGATGTTTTCTAGTGTGTATTTTTGATCAGCAACACGTTGGATGCCAGGGCTATTAGCTTCGTACTTAACTAGGTTAGTAACGATGTACAAACTTTCGATATAGCCACCTGCAATAACTAAAGCTAATACATTTCCTTGCTTACCAGTTTGCAGTGCTTCAAAAGAAGTGTAATATAAATCATCAGAAATAGCAGCTAATGAATCTGCATTTCCAACATTTTGCTCAAGGCGTTTTGCCATTGAAGCATCAATTGCTGTAGAAACTCCTATTTCATCACCTAACTGCTTAACAACTTTAAAATACTTGAATGCTTCAACTCCAATTTCAAAAGTGGAGCAGTAACTCAAATCACAACTATAAATAGCAAAGTTTAAGGCCTTAGATTTAGCATCATTGTAGTTTTTGCTATTGTCAGCGGGATTAAGGAAAGAAGTGTTTTTGTTTCCTTTTCCGCCAACCATTCTTACGAATGTTAACATTTCTCCTGGTGAAGGAACTTGGAAGCTTAATTCTCCCGTTTCAATTCCTGTTTCCATTGCGCTTGAATCAACTTTCGTTGTGTCCGTTTGCGTCATCTCATCACCTTCGCGAGTGTCACCACCACAAGACACCATTAGTAAACTTGCACTTAAAGGCAATGCTAATAATGCGTTTTTGAATTTAATTTTCATAGTATGCTTAGCTTGATATTAATTATTTGTTTATTACTTGTTTTACTAAATCAGCAGCTTCTTGCAATTGTATTGCAGAGAAAACTTTTAATCCTGATTCATCAATAATTTTTTTCGCTTCAACAGCATTAGTTCCTTGTAAACGAATAATGATTGGAACGTTGATAGAACCCATGTTTTTGTATGCATCAACAATACCTTGAGCAACACGGTCGCAACGAACAATTCCACCAAAAATATTAACTAAAATAGCTTTTACGCTTGGGTCTTTTAAAATAATACGGAAAGCTTTTTCAACACGCTCAGCATTTGCAGTACCACCAACATCTAAGAAGTTAGCAGGCTCACCACCTGATAATTTAATGATGTCCATAGTTGCCATTGCTAAACCAGCACCGTTAACCATACAACCTACGTTTCCTTCTAATTTAACGTAGTTTAATTCAGCAGCTTTTGCTTCAACTTCTGTAGGATCTTCTTCAGTTACATCACGCATAGCTTCGTAATCTGGGTGGCGGTATAAACCATTTCCATCAAATGTTACTTTAGCATCTACTGCAATAATTTTATCGTCAGAAGTTTTGAAAAGGGGATTGATTTCGAACATAGAAGCATCGATAGAGTCGTAAGCTTTGTATAAAGAAGCAACAAATTTTGTCATTCCTTTAAACGCTTCTCCGCTTAAACCTAAGTTAAATGCAATTTTACGCGCTTGAAAAGCTTGTAAACCAACCTTAGGGTCAATTTCTTCTTTCCAAATTTTATCTGGATGGTGTTCAGCAACTTCTTCAATGTCCATACCACCTTCAGTAGTGTACATGATGATGTTTCTGCCTGTTGCACGGTTAAGCAACACACTCATATAAAATTCTTTTGTTGGGTTTGGACCTGGATAATAAACATCCTGCGCAACCAATACTTTATTAACTAATTTTCCTTTAGGGCCTGTTTGTGGAGTAACTAAGGTCATTCCTAAAATAGCACCTGCTTTTTCTCTAACGTCATCAAGGTTTTTAGCAACCTTAACCCCGCCGCCTTTTCCACGACCACCAGCATGAATTTGAGCTTTAATAACTGCGAAATCGCTATTAAAATCTGATTTCAATTTTTTTGCGGCTTCAACTGCTTGTTCAACTGTTTCAGCTACAAATCCTTCTTGCACAGCAACTCCAAAACTTTTTAGTATTTGCTTACCTTGATATTCGTGAATATTCATTTCTTAAAAATACGTTATTAGTGATTAATGATTCAAAAGTAGCTTTTTTCTTTAGATTTTCAAGATAATTAGACGAAAAAAAGCGTTTTTTGTCCTATAAAGTTTTTGGTATGGTTTTTAACAATGAAAAAGTATGAGGTTTTATCGGTTTTTAGTATGTGCGACTTGTGTTTTTGCAGCCTCTGTAATTAATGCTCAAAATTCTACCATTTATGTTGATCAAACCAAACATGATTATGGTGATTTGGAGAATATTTACACCTTAAAATCAGAATTCATTATTAAGAATAATGGAATTAAAAACCTTTATTTAATGCGTGCAGATGCAGAGAAGGATGTGAAAATATTAGCTCACAAAAAAACAATACCTGTTGGAGATACCACTTTAATTGAGGTTTTTTATCAGCCAACTAAAACTGGGAAATTTCAAAGGAAAATAAGTTTGGTTACCAGTGCAGATGGTTTGCCTTTTGTGTTGGAAATTTCGGGAAACATTAAAAGTATTAAAACGGATGATAAAACGGCTTGTTATTATTTTGGAAAACCAAAGCATACAAAAAGCGACCCAGTTGTTATTCCAACAAAGCCTATACAAACTGTAACTTACAAGCATGTAAATAAAGATACTATCATTGATGGTTTTAACACCATTACTGGAACAGTTATAGAAACCAAACCTGTTGAGGTTTTTACGGCAAACGATGAAGGCTTAAGCAAGTTTAAATATGAACCAAACAATATTGTTTTTTTACTCGACGTTTCTCGTTCTATGAGAGACTCTTCTCGTTTGCCTTTATTAAAGAGAGCAATTATGGAGATGATAACAAATCTTAGAGAGATTGATAAAATAAGTATTGTTACATATGCCGATTCTATTTTATTAAAGTGCGAATCATTCCCAGGTACCGAAAGAGAGAAACTAAAAAATATTTTAGATCCATTATACGCAAAGGGTTATACACGCGGGGCAAAAGCAGTTTTGTTTTCCTTGGATATTGCTTTAAAAAACTACATCAGTGAAGGAAACAATCAATTGTTTTTAGCAACAGATGGAAAGTTTACCTTTAGTGAAGCCTATCAAAAAGAGTGGGTGAAAAAGACGACTGGAAAAGATGTTGTTTTATCTGTTGTTGGTTTAGGTAATGATGAAGAGGCAATGAAAAATTTGGAAGGCATTGCGAAGTTTGGTAAAGGAAGTTTTATTCACATTAAAGATTTTGAGAAGGATAAGGGATTGTTGATTGAGGAGATAAAGTTGAGGAGTGAGAGGAAGTAAATTTATTTCTCCCACATTCCTTCTTCGTTTTTGAGAATTTCATCTTTCACACTTTCACTTTTTAATAGAGCATCAAAAGCATTTACGTTTTCTATTAAATTTCTATCAAAGACATTGCTCTCTTTTAATATTTTACTATTAAAAAATTTATTATAGAACAATTGTTCGTAGGTTCGAGTAGTGCCATCAACACATCTACTATACGAAGGGAAAGACGATAGCCATTCCCTTGCTTCATTATAATAAATCCAAAATATAACTTCGTCTTTATTTGTTTTAGGATTATGACAAACGGGAGCAATACTTATAATCCTTTTTTCTAGTCTTGCCCATTTTTTATTAAAATACCAAACTTCATTAAATAAAACACTCTTAATACTGGCTGCATTAATTGTATCCGACTGTAGTCTTTTTTCAAATGTTTCAATTCCGTTTTCATCAATAAAAAAACTTTCTACTGAATCTATTCGAATGAGTTTTTGTATTAGTTTTTCGCAAGAGAAACTATAAACGGTATCTAATTTGTAAATAGGTTCTTTAAATGCAGTGATTTTGCCTGAAACAATTCCTTGAACTAAAATATCGAAAAACGGAAATATATTTTCTTTTGGTTTTTTCGAACTAAAAATGCTTTTGTTTAATTTATCTTGTAGGTCAAGTTGCTTTAAAATTTGTTTAGCAGTGACAACTTCGGATTCAGGCAAAGAATCATACGCTTCAGGTTTTACATAAAATTTTTTTAAGCTTTTTAAAATAGGACTAGGGTAATCATGTTTAACCCCAAATACATCTATATAAGAGCATTTATATTGCGCTTGAATAGAAGAAGCAAAAGCAATAAGAATAATTGTAAGGAAAAATGTAAATCTCATCTTGAGGCTTTTATCAAATTTACGATAAATCAACAAAAAAGCAAATTGCCACTCATCAATCCTATCATCTGATATTTAAAACAACACAAAACACTTTCATGAAAAAATCATGTTATATTTGGCAGTCAAATCTATAACTAATGAAAAAACTTTACACACTAATTGCTGTTTTATTATTTGCAGAGGTTGGTATGGCACAAATGAATAAGTGTTATACTGATAAGTCACTTACAAAGTATTATGAACATGATGAGGCCCTCCATGCAAAAATGCAATTGAATGAAAAAAAGGTAAATGAATGGATTTCAAACCATGAAACTACTTTAAGAAATATGCAAGGCGGAGGCGTGATAACAATTCCAGTTGTGGTTCATGTGGTATATAAAAATGCAACGCAAAATATTGCTGATTCAAATATATTTCGACAAATAACTGTGCTTAACGAATGTTATAGAAGAACAAATTCAAATTACAGTCAAACGCGTCCTATTTTCGACACGGTTTCAGCTGATGTACAAATTGAGTTTTGTTTAGCTCAATTCGATCCAAACGGAAATCCAACTCAAGGTATTACCAGAACATCTTCTCCAAGCGGGGCATTTGATCCTATTTTTAATATGGACAAGGTAAAATCGAGCGCAACAGCTGGAGTTGATCCTTGGCCAACCGACCAATATTTAAATATTTGGGTTTGCGATATGAGCTTTTTTGGAATCCCATTTGTTTTGGGTTACGCTACTTTTCCAGGTTCTAATCCTGCATTGGATGGAGTTGTCATTCAATATCAATTTATGGGCTTAATGCCTAATGGAACAAATAGTGATTTAGGAAAAACAACTGTTCATGAAGTTGGTCACTGGCTTGGTATGCGCCATATTTGGGGCGATGGACAAGGCTCTGCACCTTTGTGCGATTCAACTGATTATGTTGATGACACTCCAAATGCAGATACTGCTTCGCAACAAACTTGTTTAATTAAAAACTCTTGTAGCAACGAATCATCCTATTGGACAAACGCTGGTGTTGACCCTCCAGATATGATTGAGAATTATATGGATTATTCATACGACGCTTGTATGACATTATTTACACAGGGCCAAAAAGCGCGTATGCATGGCTTTTTAAATATAGTACGCGCAAGTTTGCTTACATCACCTGCAGGTTGTAACACTATTGGATTAACAAGTATAAATGACCTTGATAAAAACATTAGTTTATTTCCAAATCCAGGAACTGATAAAATTACATTAAATAATTTATCTTCTAACAAAGAATTAAATTTTGAAATAATAGATGCACTTGGAAGTGTTGTTAAAAAAGGTAAATGTGGTGCA
>CANJJP010000084.1 GCA_947474485.1 Bacteroidota bacterium
AAGCTGAAAATTATGAAAGAGAAAATAGTTGTCCTAGCTAAACGATTCTTTGCTATACCAGTGTTCTTTTCCTATTCAATGGCTTATGGAATTTACAAGCTACTTAAATCATACAATAATCCTACCAACAAAAAATCAAAACCTCCTGATGAGTTCCAATTATTTTTTAACTTTGATTGAATAATGGGGAAACTCCGGTCATATTAATGCACGCTTATTTACAAGTAGTTAAACTGTTAATAGCAATGTAAATAACTCCTTTAAAAATGGGAGGTAGATTTATCATTTATTCTCTAACTTGCCATACTATGGAAAGCAATCAACAAAAAACGCCTGGTTCATTTTATGTACTCATCTCCGTCTTCTTTTTTTGGGGATTTGTGGCAGCAAGTAATACAATACTAATTCCCCTTTTCAAGAAACATTTCGACTTAAGTCAATCGCAATCGCAATTGGTTGATTCGGCTTTTTATGTTGCCTATGGAGTTGGTTCTTTAATTTATTTTTTATGGTCGGTACTAGCGGGTGACCCACTAAACAAGATTGGTTATAAAAAAGGATTGATACTTGGTTTGCTTATTTCTGCAGCTGGCACTTTAGTATTTATACCGGCAGCAAGTAGTAGTTCTTTTCCATTAATGTTAGCTGCACTCTTTTTAGTTGCCTTTGGTTTTGCGTTACAACAAATTGTTGCTAATCCTTATGTAATAGCATTGGGAAGCCCTGAAACAGGCGCACACAGAAACACTTTGGCAGGGGCAATTAATTCATTTGGAACTACAATTGGTCCTTTACTTGTTGGATATGCAATTTTTGGAGGTATTGAAAATACAGATGAAACAACAGGTTTAGAAACAGTAAAAACTCCATACTTAATTTTAGGTATTGCATTTGTTTTGTTTGCAGTATTACTTGGTTTTTCAAAATTACCGCCTATTAAAAACGAAGAAAAAGCAAGTTTTGATTTAGGTGTTTTTAAATTCCCTCAACTTATTTTAGGAATGATTGCCATCTTTATCTACGTTGGTGTTGAAGTTGGTGTGCAAAGTAATTTACCCGAGTTAATGAAACAACCTGAATACCTCGGATTAGAAGCGGGGAAAACTGTTCACTTTATTTCATTGTATTGGGGATGTTTAATGATAGGCCGTTGGACAGGCTCTATTAACGCGTTTAACCTGAGCAAAAATGTGAAAAGCATTTTAAATGTTGTGATTCCATTTGTTGCCTTTGGAGTAATTGTTTTAGTAAACTACATTAAAGGAAGTCCAATAATGGATTTACTTTATTTTAGTCCCTTCATTTTAATTTTAATAGCTGTTTCCTTTATTGTGAAACAAAAGCCTGCCTTAACTATGCTCGTTTTTGGTGGATTATCAGTAGTAATGATGTTAGTTGGTTTAGCAACCGTTGGGAAAATTTCATTGTACTCGTTTATCAGCGCTGGTCTATTTTGCTCAGTAATGTGGCCTTGCATTTTTGCTTTATCCATTGCAGGTTTAGGCAAATACACTCCACAAGGCTCAGCATTATTAGTAATGATGATTGTTGGAGGCGCTTGTATACCTTGGTTACAAGGCAAGTTATCAGAAAGCATAGGAATTCATTTATCGTACATAATACCTGTTGTTTGCTTTTTATACTTAGCCTTTTTTGGATGGAAAGTAAAACGAGTATTAAAAGCACAAGGAGTTGATTACGATGCTGAAACAACAAGTGGAGGACATTAATATGATACAATTTATTTTAGCTAAACAGCAGGATTTAGAAAAAATAGTAGGTACGTATAATGCAAGTATCCCCGGAAGACTAGCAACTGCTGATCTTATAGAGGTAAGTACAGAAAGTAAACAAAAATGGTTTGATGATCATAATGAAGATAAAAGGCCATTATGGATTATTACATTCAACAACCAATATGCAGGCTGGATGAGTTTCAGTAGTTTTTATGGAAGACCTGCTTACGATGCAACCGTTGAAGTAAGCATTTACATTGAACCTATTATGCAAGGCAAAGGCATAGGAAAAGAAGCGCTAAACTATGCTGAGCCCGAAGCAAAAAAAAGAAACATTAAAACATTACTAGGTTTTATATTTGGACATAACGAACCAAGCTTAATTTTGTTCTACAAACAAGGTTATGCCAAATGGGCGCAATTGCCTGAAATAGCTAATATGGAAAGTGTTTTAAGAGATTTGATAATACTTGGGAAGAAATTAGTTTAATAATTCTTTCAACAAAACCTGATTCCGACTTTTAATCTTTAAATTTGTAGAAGTAGAAATTACTTTAATAATTACATTCATGTCTCAATCCAATATAAAATGTCCTAGTTGTGGGCATCAGTTCGAAGCTACTGACGCGCTTAAAGATGAAATTCAAAAAGAGTTTAGAGCAAAGGCAACAGCGTGGCAAGCGCAAAAAGAAGAGGAATACAAAAAGAAAGAAGAAGCTTTTAATTTACAATTAGATGCAGCATTGCTTGCACAAAAGAAAACTGTTGAAGAACAATTAAGAAAAAACATTTCGGGCGATTTCGAAAATCAATTAAAAGCATTAAGCGAGAGTAATAAAGAAAACGAAGAAAAACTAAAAAATTCGCGTGCTAAGGAATTAGAGTTTTTGAAAAAGGAAAATGATTTTAAACAAAAAGAAGCGGAGCTAGAAATTGTATTACAACGCAAGCTACAAGAAGAGCGCACCAGTTTAGTTGAGCAAATAAAAAAGCAAGAGCAAGAAAAAAACGCTTTAAAAGACAATGAGTTTCAACTAAAACAAAAGGAGTTTGAAAAACAAATTGAAGATCAAAAAAAATTAATTGATGAGATGAAACGCCGTGCAGAGCAAGGCAGCATGCAGTTACAAGGCGAAGTACAAGAATTGGCCTTAGAAGAATTATTAAAAACTGCTTTTCCATTTGATACGATATCAGAAGTTGGTAAAGGAGTAAAAGGTGCAGACGCCATACAAACTGTAAGAAACAAACAAGGGCAAGATTGCGGAAAAATAATTTACGAAAGCAAACGTACAAAAGCATTTAGCAACGATTGGATAGAAAAATTAAAAGTAGATATGCGCGCGCAACAAGCTGATGTAGCAGTGTTGGTGAGCGAAGTATTGCCAAAAGATTTGGATACTTTTGGAGAGAAAGATGGTGTTTGGATTTGTCGTTTTTCGGAAGTAAAAGCACTTTCTACTTTATTACGTGATGGTATAATTAAAATATACACTGCAACAAAATCGGAAGATAATAAAGGTGAAAAAATGACGATGCTTTATAGTTATTTAACCAGCAATGAATTTTCTGGGCAATGGAAAGCCATACGTGAAGGCTTTATGAGCATGAGGCATTCGATACAAAAAGAGCGTGATTCAATGGAAAAATTGTGGAAAGCTAGAGAAAAACAACTAGAGAAAATTTTATTAAACGCTGCTCACATACAAGGTTCTGTTGAGGGAATAGCAGGTAGTGATTCGGTTAATTTAAGTATTACAGATGATGAAAATTTAATGCTTGAATAAATTAAATTTCTTTTCTTAAACGCGCCACAGGAATATCAAGCTGCTCACGGTATTTAGCGATGGTACGACGAGCAATATTGTACCCCTTTTCTTTTAATGCAATCATAAGTGCATCATCCGTAAGTGGTTTTTTCTTGCTTTCAGCTTCAATACAATCTTTCAAAATTTTCTTTACCTCACGAGTAGAAACTTCTTCTCCACTTTCTGTACTAAGCGACTCAGAGAAAAACGATTTAAGTAAAAAACTACCAAATGGTGTTGTTACATATTTACTATTTGCCACACGCGAAACAGTAGAAATATCTAAGCCAATAGATTCTGCAATGTCCTTTAAAATCATTGGTTTCAGCTTAGTTTCATCGCCCGTCATAAAATACTCTTCTTGATATTTCATAATCGAATTCATGGTAACCAATAATGTTTGTTGACGTTGAAATAATGCATCAATAAACCATTGCGCCGATTCTATTTTACTTTTTACAAATGTTGTTGCCTCTTTGCTCGAGCGGTCTTTATTTTTAGAATACTCTGTAAGCATTTCTAAATAATCTTTACTCAACTTTAACTCAGGCATGTTACGCTGATTTAAAGAAAGTTCTAATTTTCCTTCCGAATTTGCAATCACAAAATCAGGGGTGATAGATCCTGCATTGGTTGAACCGGCAGATGAACCGCCTGGTTTAGGATTAAGATGAGTAATCTCCGCAATAATATCTTTTAATTCTTCTTCATCCGTAATTTCTAGTGCCTTGGCAATTTTATCGTAATGTTTTTTCGAAAACTCATCCATGTAATGTTTTACAACATCAATAGCAAAATGCACCTCTCTTGTTTTCGTTAATTTTTTTTCTAATTGTAACAACAAACATTCTTGCAAATTACGAGCTCCAACTCCAGCAGGGTCAAACGTTTGAATAATCTTCAATACTTGTTCAATCTCTGCAACATTGGTTTGTAAGTTTTGAGAAAAGGCAATATCATCAACAATCGAATCAATATCTCTTCTTAAATAACCATCGTCATCAATACACCCAATTAGATAAAGTCCGATTTTATATTCGTGATCGCTTAAATCACGCAAACCCATTTGTTGTTCTAACACATCATGAAATCCAGGACCAACAGTGAGTGGCGATTCTCTTTTGTCGTCGTCCTTACCTGCATTTGTTATTTCATATTTATAATCAGCTCCTTCTTCTTCATCCATGTAATCCTCAAAAGTAACTTCGTCGTCCATACGCTCCGCCTCTTCCATTCCGCCCTCGTCCTCTTCAAAATTATCTTCGGTTACTTCATCATCCTGATCTAAAATATCATCTTCAAAATCTTCTTGAATTTCATCGTCTGCATCTTCAGTGCCCTCTTCCAAAGCAGGGTTTGCTTCTAGTTCTTCCTTAATGCGTTGTTCTAATGCGATAGTTGGCAGTTGCAGCAATTTCATTAGTTGAATTTGCTGCGGAGAAAGTTTTTGTTGCAGCCTAAATTGCTGCGATTGTTTCATTGCCATGCTACGAAGATAAGAGTTTTATCACAATTAATAATTCAATTTTTCAGGATTATTTTAAAAGTTGCTTGGCTTTTTGTTGCACAATTTCTTGCATGGTTTTGTTTTCAATTTTGCTTTCTAGCCACGAAACCATATCAAAATAAATGAATGCTCTTTTTTCGAACCTGTTGTTCTCAATTTTTTTCATTTGTTGTTTTAGTAAAGCGAATTGTTTTATGGTTTTAGAGCGTGTATCGGTCTTTTTAATGTTCCGTAAAAACTTCATAATTAATTGCTGATAACTAACAAAGTTTTGCTTTTTCTGCAAGAAACGATAAGTAGATAAAATGTTATACTGTATCATCTCCGAATCTCCCAATTCATAGTAACAAATAAGTCTTAGAATTCGAGCAAAGGATTGCAAGTCCTCTCGGGTGTCGGAAACACGTTCATTAATAATTTTATTCAACCATTTTAAAGCAGTTTTAAATTGATAGGCACCAAAATACAAACAGGCAATTTTGTAATAAAAAATCAATAGCGTGTTTCTATTTAATTTTGGAAAGAAACTTAAGAGTTCCTTTTCTAATGCATTTACAATACGGGTTCCCGATTTAAACTCCCCCAACATAAAATGCCTGTTCATTTCATGAATATAAATTGCTTTAAATAAATTTAAATTCAAGTTTTCAGTTAACAGAATATCCTTTTGTCGCTTTAAGGATATAAGTAGTAAATGGGTTTCTTTAAACTCTGAATAAAGAAGTAATTTATTTTGAGCAACTAGCAAGTTATTAAGCGCCTTAATATAATGCTCTGTTTTTACCTTTTTGAGTTGAGGGTTTTCTTCAAAAACAGCGAGGGATTTTTTTGCATACTTGTATCCTTCTTTAAAGTTTTGTACGAAAAAATAAAATGCAGTAACTGTTCCGTACAAATAAAGATTTTCCAATACAGATAATTGCCTTGGATTAAAGCTGGGCAAATTAGATTGGTAATATTCACGCACTTGCTTTAAATCCTCAGTGTTTCTAATAAATCCAACTCTTTGGTAATAAGTAGTTAAACTAATTGATAAATTTGAAAATCTATTTATATTTTGCAATTGCCTACCTACCTCGGCAATCTCATCAATTAATTTTTGAATTCGATTGCTTGTATTTACTTCTGAAGTTTGCAGTACTGCTGCTTTTTCAATTTCTAACAACTCTAACAACATTATAAGTTGAAGATTTTCGCGAGCAATAATTTTAGTTTTATCAATTAAAGTTAAACTCTCGGTGTACAAACATTTATTATATAAAAAACGCGCGTACTCAACTTGCCTGGCCACCATGTTGTTTTGTGTCATGGCGGAGTTATTCAATAAACTAGCTAATATTTGTTTATACAAATTCACTTTCAAATTTGGAATTTGCTTTTCATTCAGTCCCTTTATATTCAGTAATTGTTGCTCATCATAAACTTTTTGTTTTTCTACTACATCAAAAACCTGTACAAATTTTTTATCATTTGTGATATATGACCTTCCTGCATAAATCTTAAACTGTCTCTTTTCACTCTTAGT
Organism: Bacteroidota bacterium; assembly: GCA_947474485.1. GTDB lineage: Bacteria > Bacteroidota > Bacteroidia > B-17B0 > Aurantibacillaceae > JADJDM01. The sequence goes on from CANJJP010000084.1 coordinate 6,577, forward strand.
GAGTGATTTTATAAGATGAAAAAGAAACTCGTTTTTGTTTTTAGACATTGTATTTAAAATATAATTTAATCATAAATATACCAATAAAATCAATAAATAAATACATACATTTGTAAATAATGAGTGTTTTGAATGTTGTATTAGTTTTTTAAATAATTTCAGTTTTATCCATGGAATGGAATATATTTGACAAAAATAATTTTGATGATTAGAGCAGCTATAACCGCAGTTTCCGCGTACTCACCCGAATATGTTCTTACCAACAAGGAACTAGAAACCATGGTTGATACCAACGATGAATGGATTACATCCAGAAGTGGTATTAAAGAGAGAAGAATTTTACGTGATAAAGATAAAGCTACTTCGTTTATGGCAACGGAAGCTGCTAAATCATTATTACAAAAA
>CANJJP010000085.1 GCA_947474485.1 Bacteroidota bacterium
ATTTAATGAGTAAAATGCAAAACCACCATTTACTAAACAATAGCAGATGTATAAAATGTTATTGGTATTATCTGCTAGTTGTTTATCTGGACAATTACTTTCTAAAAATAATTTTCCGTTGCGGTATAAAATTTTACCAACCCAAATCACCACAAATAAACTTGTGCTGAGGTAAAGAAGATATGCGATTGTATTGTTCATGTTATTAAACTTTCAGTAATTAATGAAACATATAATTAAAAAAATATTACTTAAATAACTTAAATAAAGCACCAACTAATGCGTTTTCATCCAATTTTATAGCCTTTTCCAATGCAAAATCAGCTTTTTCAACTACCCCTTCAATATGATTCACTGCTTCCAATAAAGCTAAATGTTTTTTATTGTTAGGTTCTATTTCCATGGTTTTAAGATCTTCCATGATTTGTAAAACCGGCTCAATCTCGCGTTTACGGCGCTCTTTAATGATTTGTTTGGCTACTTTCCAAATATCTTTTTCAGCTCTAAAAAATTCTTTTCGTTCTCCCGCCTTTAACTCTCTAAAAATCAGGCCCCAATCAATTAAGTCACGTAAATTCATGTTTGCGTTACCTCTAGAGATTTGCAATTCCTTCATAATATCTTCGGTACAAAGCGAGTCCGGACTAATAAGCAAAAGTGCATGAACCTGAGCCATGGTGCGACTGATTCCCCAGCTGCTACCTAATGTTCCCCAGGCTTGTAAAAACTTTTCTTTTGCTTCTTCGTAGTTCATAATCTAATTGGTAGATCAAAGGTAAAACAAGTTCTCTAACTTTCAAAATAAATTGAAACTTATTTTCTATATTTTAAATAATTCATTCATTATGAACAATAAAAAGTTTAAACATATAGGCTAAAAAGGAAAATTTGGCTTTTTTATGCGGCTTTCATTTGATATTATTGCAAATATAAAGTGTAACGTTTATGCATTACAGCCGTTACATAAATACTAAATTGATGAAACGTACTAACTATATATTCCTATTTTTTGCCTTGCTTACTTCTGTTTGCTCTTTAAAAGCGCAAACCTTTGTTGCCAATGATGATCCTGTTGTAGTTGCTTTAGATAGTTTTGCAACAGAAAAATTCCTTGAAAAAGCTTGGTCAAAACCCACTTCGCCTAAGTCGAGCAAATACCATTATGCGCCTGACTCTATCCCTACTTTTGATGATTTTGTTTACGAAGCACGTTTAGCAAAATTAGATGCGGTTTCTCCTTTTGATTTAGAGTACAACCCTACTGTTCGTGGTTATATTAATTTGTATGCTGATAGAAAAAGAGGATCTGTTAGCCGAATGATTGGTGTTTCGCAAATGTATTACCCAATGTTTGAAGAAGTGTTGGATAAATATAATTTGCCTTTAGAGTTAAAACATTTGGCTGTTATCGAATCTGCATTAAATCCTTTAGCAAAGTCAAAGGCAGGAGCAACAGGCTTGTGGCAGTTTATGTACCCAACAGCTAAGATGAATGGATTGGTTATTAATTCATATATCGACGAACGTAGTGATCCTTACAAAGAAACAATAGCTGCTGCTGAATATTTACAATTTTTATTTAAGATGTTTGGCGATTGGCAAATGGTGTTAGCTGCATATAATGGCGGTCCTGGAACAATTAATCATGCAATTAGAAGAAGTGGCGGTAAAAAAACATATTGGGAGATTCGTCCTTTCTTACCAAAAGAAACACAAGGTTATGTTCCTGCATTTATTGCTGCAAACTACGTGATGAATTATTATGCTGAGCACAATATTTATCCAGCTGTTCCAAAGAAACATTATTTCGAGTTAGATACGGTTGTTATTAAAGAGCCTTTAACCTTTGAACAAATTTCGAGCATTTTAGACGTTCCAATTGATGATATTGAATATTATAATCCAGTTTACAAAAAGAACGTGATTCCATCGGGTGGGTACTTACTTACTTTGCCTAAAGCAAAAATTGGCCAATTTGTGAGCAATGAGCAGGAAATATATGCAATGCTTCACAAGCGTAATGAAGAACAAAAATTAGCAGAAGGTGAAGGAGTAAAGGAAAAACAAATTACGCATATTGTAAAGAAAAGCGAAAATTTAGCCTCTATTGCTAAAAAATATGGTGTTTCATCAAAAGACTTGCGTAACTGGAATTACATTGGAAAGAAGGGATTGAAGCCAGGAAGAAAATTAGTGCTTTATGTTAAGGAGCCTTCAGTTGGAAATCCAGTTGCTAAAAAGGAACCTGAAAATCTTAATTTGCAAAACAACAATACAAATATTGCTCTTAACGATAATACTAAAACAAAGGACAAAACTAAACTAGCGGAGAACGTTACCACAACACCAAGTATTTACAAGGTGAAAAAGGGCGAAAACCTTTTTAAGATTTCTCAAAAGTTCGGTATTAGTGTAGAAGACCTAAAAAAGCTTAATAAGCTTGGCAGTAAAGGCAGTATTTCGGTAGGCCAAAAACTGAAAGTTAAATAATGACTGTGTTTTGTGGAATAAAATGCGGCATTTTATTCGATAAAAATTGTACTTTTAAGCGATGAATTTTTTATATCCGGCATTTCTATTCGGTTTGTTTTCGCTCGCGGTTCCAGTTATTATTCATTTATTCAATTTTAGGAAATACAAAAAAGTTTATTTCACCAATGTTCGCTTTTTAAAAGAACTGAAACAAGAAAGCGAATCTAAATCTAAGCTTAAAAATTATCTCATATTAGCTTCACGTTTATTAGCACTTACTTGCTTGGTATTAGCATTTGCCCAGCCTTTTATTCCAGCAAAAACTTCTAATGTAAAAAAGGGGCAAAAAGCAATTAGTATTTTTCTCGATAATTCCTTTAGCATGGAAGGATTAAGTAAAAACGGAATGCTGTTTGAAAACGCTAAGAATAGGGCAAGAGAAATTGCAAATGCGTTTAGTGATGCAGATAAATTTCAATTGCTTACTAATGATTTTGAAGGTAAGCACCAACGCTTAGTTTCTAAAGAAGAATTTTTACAAGCATTGGATGAATGCAAAACAAGTTCATCGTTTAAAACAATGTCGGAAATTTATGCGCGACAAAAAGATTTATTAAACTCATCAGGAGCAAATGACAAACGCATTTATATCATAAGTGATTATCAAAAAACATCAGGCGATTTTAAAATAATAAAAGAAGATACAACTGTTTCAGCTTTCTTAATTCCATTGTTATCAAACTCAACAAGCAACGTATATATTGATACCTGTTGGTTCGATTCACCCGTGCAGCAAATAGGTATGACTCAAAAGTTGCATGTAAAAATTGTAAATAACTCGCAAAACAATTTAGAGAATGCATCTTTGAAATTTTTTGCAAACGAAAAATTAATTACTCCTGTTACCTTTAATGCAGAGCCAAACACAAGTGCAGAAGTAGATGTTTCTTTTTTATTGAAAGAACAAGGCATACAAAATTGTAAATTAGAAATAGAAGATCATCCTATCACCTTTGATGACAAACTGTATTTCAGTTATAATGTAAAAAGCAGTATTGCCACATTACTTATTAATGGCTCAGAAGCTAAGTCGGGAAGCTATTTCACATCACTTATGAAAAACGATTCGTTGTTTTCTTTTTCGGAGTGTACAGATAAAAACATTGAGTACGCAAAGTTCAACACAATTGATTTCATTATTTTGAATGGAATAAAAAACATTAGTTCTGGTTTAGTTTCAGAAATAAAAAAATTTACAACAAATGGAGGAAGCATTTTTATTGCCCCGTCCTTAAATGCGGACATTACTTCTTATAATGCTTTGTTTGCAAGTTTAGGAATGAATCCACTTGTGAAACTTGATACCGCAAACACCAAAGCAGATAAAATAAATTATGAACAAGGTTTGTATGATGGTGTATTTGAGAAAAAACAAGAAAATATTGATTTACCTAAAGTCTACGAATACTATCAGCAAGCAAACGGAATTAATAACAATGAAGATGTTGTAATGAGATTATTAAATGGAAGTAATTATTTATCTCAATACACTTATTCAAATGGCAGTAAAATATATCTCTGTTCTGCCCCGCTCGAAGATGAAGCTTCTAATTTTGGAAAGCATGCTTTGTTTGTTCCTACTGTAATTCGTATGGCAATCAATAGTTCTATTATCCGACCTATTTATTATAAATCAGGACGGAATGAAATGATTTCGATTAAAGACAATGGGGCAGGAGAAGAAGGCATGGTTCACATTAAAACTATAAATGCTGCAATTGATATTATTCCTAAAATGAGAAAAGAACCAGGCTTATTAAACTTATATACACAGGGGCAAATTAAAGATGCAGGGAATTATTTAATTAATTATGCGGAAAAAAATCAAGAAGGGGTTTCATTTAACTACGAGCGTAAAGAGTCGGATTTAAGTAGTTTAATAAAAGAAGAATTAGAAAAAGTGATTTCCGAAACTGGACTAAAAAGTTTTAATACCATTGAAGCAGGGGAAAAATCATTAACTAATTCTATTGTTCAAGCAGCTGAAGGCACAAAACTGTGGAAATTCTTTTTAATTTTAACCATCGTATTTATACTAATAGAAATTTTATTAATCCGTTTATTAAAATGAATATTCTAATCAAGTCAGCAACCATTGTTGATAGCCGTTCTCCGTTGAATGGAAAAAAAACAGATGTATTAATTGAAAAGGGAATCATTACCCAAATACGTTCAAATATAAAAAACGACAAAGGCTACAAAACTGTTGAAGCAAACAACCTTTGCGTTTCTCCAGGTTGGTTAGATATGCAAGCGCGTTTCTGCGATCCTGGTTTAGAACACAAAGAAGATATTCAAAGTGGTATACGCTCTGCAGCAGCAGGTGGATTTACTGCTGTTTGTATGATGCCTAGCACTGAACCACCTTTACATAGTAAATCACAAATTGATTATGTTATTAATAAAACCAAAGATGCTATTGTTGATGTTTATCCTGTTGGTACACTAACACATAACAGAGAAGGAAAAGACATTTCTGAAATGTACGACATGAAACTTTCGGGTGCTGTTGCTTTTTCGGATGATAAACGTCCAGTAAAAGATTCAGGATTGTTAATGCGTGCATTGCAATATGCAAGTAATGTTGATACTTTGGTGTTAACCCATAACGAAGATTTAAGTATCTCTCATGGCGGACAAATGCACGAAGGAGAAACTTCTACTCGCATTGGTTTAAAAGGAATGCCAGCACTAGCAGAAGAATTAATGCTACAACGTAATTTTAAAATTGCAGAATACACAAACGGAAGATTGCACTCCAATTGTTTATCTACCAAAAACAGTGTTGATTTATTAAAACGTGCAAAGGCAGATGGATTAAAGGTTACAGCAAGTGTTGCTGCGCATAATTTATTGTTGGATGATACTAAGTTGAGCGATTTCGATTCTAACTTTAAGGTAAATCCTCCGTTGCGTTCAAAAGATGATATTGAAGCCTTGAAGAAAGGCTTACTAAATAATGTATTAGATGTTATTGTGAGCGACCATACTCCTGAAGATGTGGAGAACAAAGAGTTAGAATTTGATTTAGCACGTTTTGGCATTAGTAGTTTAGAAACAACCTATGCGGTAGCAAATACAGCGTGCGCAGCAAAACTAGAGCAAGCACATTTAATAGAAAAAATTTGCCATAACCCACGCACTATATTGGGAATTCAAATCCCTGAAATAAAAGAAGGTGCAGAAGCAAATATTACTTTGTTTGATCCAACAGCAGATTGGATGCTTGAGAAAAAGCAACTAAAATCTAAATCAAGCAATTCTCCTTTTATTGGAATGACATTAAAAGGAAAAGTAATAGGTATCGTCAATAAAAACGAAATAAGTTTGAATCAATAAAGTGATGAGATATTCACTTTGTTCACGAAAAATTAACATCATTAGTTGATTAGTAATATTTAAACCCACATTCCGCATTAGACAAAAAGTTTGATTTTTGTAGTTATAATTTCTAATGCTTAGTATTAGAAAAAATATGCTATGGAATTTGATGTAGCCTTTACTAATAAAAAGATTATGCCTTTGGGCATCGCAATTACAGATACTCTGCTCATATAACTAATCTGGAATTTTCATCTATAGCGGTATGGCTTTTATACATAGGACGCGGAGATGCAAAGAATAGAATCAAAGAATTAAAATACGATTTTGGGGTTGATAGCTTCAATTTAAAAAGCTTTTACGCTGACGAAGCTGCGCTAACATTTGTAATGATTGCTTACAATTTAATGTCAATATACAGAATGTTTGTACCGCAAGAAAAAACAAAGAAATCACAGAAAACACTAGATATAGAGTATTTGCTGTAGGCGCTTATTTTACAAAAGTAAAAGATAGATTAGCACTAAATATAGCCCTTCATAAAAAACGACGGCAATGGTTCAACGGTTTGTGGAATTACAACATCAATTTACCAGTAGAATTTTCTAATGCGTAATCTGGGAGAAACAACAATACAGAACCAGTAATTTCAAATTTTTTTGCCTCAGAGTTTTTACTTGGATTTAGAATTAAATTGACAAATTTTTTTGCAATTTTTTCTGAATTTGGTTTTTCTAATACGCCATTTAAATTGGGGATATGCTTAATGAATAAACCAACAAATCCTTTTAAAAACGATAGCCCTTACTGTTAAAAATTAAACGTCTATCTATTAAAATATTGCTCTCTAATTTTTTTGCCTTATAATTGTAAGTGCAAAAGTTTGATGATATATATCGTGAACACAGCAAAATGGTTTTTAACCTTGCTTTGCAGTACGTTCAAAATTATGAGGAAGCACAAGAGATTGCACAAGATGTGTTTGTTTCGGTAAATCA
>CANJJP010000086.1 GCA_947474485.1 Bacteroidota bacterium
AGATCCTTGTATCGGAATTGATCAATTGAGCTCAACTCTTGAATACAACGTATATCCTAATCCAACAAGCGGGCAATTTGAAATACTTGTTCCTTCAAAAGAAGTAAACGTAAAAGCAATGCTTTATAGTGCAGATGGTAAGTTAGTTTACTCAAGTGAATTAAGCGGAAGAGATTCTTACAATGTAAATATCTCTGAATTCGCAAATGGAGTTTACTTCTTAAAACTATATGTTGATGGCGGAGTTAAAATTATTAAAGTTGCAAAACAATTTTAATAGTTGAAATCACGAAAATTTAAAAAGGGGCTAAATGCCCCTTTTTTTTATACGCTCTCATTATAAGATTTATTCAATTTCATTTCTTATGCTTGAGATTCCTGCTCACTTTAATCGTAAGATTTTCTAACAAAGCATTATCGAAACAGACATTACCTATATTTTCAGTACTCCAAAATAACCTTAATCGCCTCTTCAACTTTATCAGCATTTGGCAACATGGTTTTTTCTAAAATTGAGTTTAAAGGAATGGCAGGCATATTTTCAGCGCCGATCACTTTTACCGGTGCATCTAATTTTTCAAAACAATTCATTTGAATAAGTGATGCTATTGTATTTGCAAAACCTGCAATGCGCGGCTCTTCGGTTAATACAATAACCTTTCCATGTTTGTTGGCTGATGCAAAAATTGCTTCTTCATCAATTGGAGAAAGTGTTCTTAAATCAATAATTTCTACTTGCCCCGCATAGTTTTTAGATGCATTACGCGCCCAATAAACTCCCATTCCGTATGTAATAATTGAAATTGATTTTCCTTCTTTTATTTTTGCCTCATCTGCTTCCTGCACCAAACGTGCTTTTCCAATTGGCACCACATAATCTTCATCGGGCTCAATTGTTTTCGCTTCTTCAGTTCCTTTTATTTTACTCCAATACAAACCTTTGTGTTCTAACATTAACACAGGGTTTGGATCATAATAAGCAGCTTTCATTAATCCTTTTAAATCTGCCCCTGTTGATGGATAACAAACTTTAATACCTCTAATGTTTGTTACAACACTTTCTACACTACTACTGTGATAAGGTCCGCCGCTTCCATAAGCTCCAATAGGAACACGTAAAATGCAACTCACTGGCCATTTACCATTTGATAAATAACATGAGCGTGCAACCTCGGTAAACAATTGATTTAAGCCCGGCCAAATATAATCAGCAAACTGAACTTCAACAATTGGTTTTAATCCAACTGCGCTCATACCTACGGTTGAGCCAATAATAAATGCTTCTTGTATGGGTGTATTAAACACTCTATGATCTCCAAATTGTTGTGCAAGTGTAGCGGCCTCTCTAAACACCCCTCCTAGCCTTGCTCCTACGTCTTGTCCGTAAACCAAACACTCATCGTGTTTAGTCATAATTTCTCTTATTGCAAACAAAGCTGAGTCAACCATCACTGTTGCTTGTTTACCTTGAGGTGAACGGTTTCCTTTTTCTTCTGTTATAGGCGTTGGAGCAAAATCATGCAACAACAAATCTTCTGGGCGAGGGTCTTCTGCTTTCAATGCTGCTTCGTAATCAGCTTGCACCAATGCTTTTGCGTCCTCTTCTAGTTTCTTAATATCATTTGCTTCTGCACCTGCAACAATTAATTGATTTCTTAAACGTGGGAAAGGATCTCTTTTTGCTGCTTCTTCTAAATCATCGCGGTACCACTCTTTACGCACACCCGATGTATGATGATTTAACAATGGAACTTTTGCATGTATTAAAAATGGACGACGTTCTTTACGAATGATGTCCAATACTTCCTTAATTGTATTATATGATTTTAAGAAATCAGTACCATCAATGGTACGTGTTTCTAATCCTTTAAAACCTTTTGCGTATTCGGTTGCATCCTGCACTCTAATTTCACGAGCATGTGCAGAGATGTCCCATTCGTTATCTTGAACTAAATATAAAATTGGCAACTTTTTTAATACAGCCATTTGAAAAGCTTCTGCCACTTCACCTTCAGTAATACAAGCATCACCTAAGGAACAAACAGCAACAGGATTTTTACCTGCATAATCTTTTTGTTTGCCAGTAGTTTCTAAATATTGTAATCCCATTGCAACACCAGTAGTTGGTATAGCTTGCATACCTGTTGCACTACTTTGGTGAGGAATTTTTGGCATATCATCTCTTTTTAAAGACGGATGCGAATAATAGGTTCTACCGCCAGAAAAAGGATCATCACGTTTTGCAAGTAATTGTAGCATTAACTCGTAAGGACGCAAACCAATTGAAAGAAGCATACTATCATCACGATAATAAGCACTTAAATAATCTTGAGGCAGCAATTGCAATCCCATTGCAATTTGAATAGCTTCATGACCGCGAGATGTTGCATGAACGTATTTAGCAGTAACTTCCTTGTTAGCTTCGTATAGTTCGGTCATGCTTTTTGCAGTGCACATCAAACCGAATGCTTTTTTTAGAGTATCTAATGAAATTTCGTTCGTCACTTTTTCTTCACTTTTAATCATTGCTTCATTCGTTTAATTTTGTTCAAATATTTCAAAATCTGGAGCAATATAAAGGCTTTGTAATTGTTGAAATATCAAACAAGACAAACCTAAAAAATTTAATTGACAAAATCACTATATTTGCCCAATGAATGGTAAAAAACTATACACACTTTTTGCGCTGCTTTTTGCCGTTTTTATTGGCAATGCACAAAATTTAAAAGACTCTTGTTATGCCATTCCTATTGTTGGTTTGCATTTTTCGGGGCAAATGCCTGCTGCTGATTTAAAAACTAGATTTGGCAACACAGGAAATGTTGGCGTTCCGTTTTTATATAAGACAAGAAAAAATTGGATTATTGGAATTGAAGGGAATTATTTTTTCGGTAAAACGGTAAAAGAACAAAACTTACTCAGCAACATGAAAAACGCTGAGGGAACAATTACTGCAAATGATGGTGCTCCAGGTAGGTTAAGAATAAATGAAAGAGGCTGGAATACATTTGTGACGTTCGGGAAAATACTTCCTTTTTTTAACAAAAATAAAAATTGTGGGCCTGTTGTTTGGGCAGGAATTGGTTACATGCAACACAAAGTAAATTTGTATGATGTTGGAAAAAACTTACCACAATTAAGAGGCGATTTAAGAAAAGGCTACGATAGAAAAACTGGTGGAATAGCATTCACACAATTTGTAGGTTATATGTATTTAAGTAATAATCGTCTTACTAATTTTTATGCGGGTTTTGAATTTAATGAAGGTTTTACAAAAGGCATTCGAGGTTACCAATACGACACTATGCAAAGTGATGAGGCAAAAAGAAAAGATATTCAAATAGGATTTAGAATTGGTTGGGCACTGCCACTTTATAAAAGGATAAAGGAGTTTTATTATAATTAAGAAAATTAAAATCACTAGTTAATTCTTACTTTTGCCCTATGGCGATTTACACCTTTTGTATTGTTGCATATCATTTTATTGTAAAATTATTGAGTCCCTTCAATAAAAAAGCTCGGTTATTTAGCAATGGACGGATTGGGATTTTACAGCATGTTGAGGGTAAATTAAAAGGAGATTCTTCGCCAAGAATTTGGGTACACTGTGCCTCTTTAGGTGAGTTTGAGCAAGGAAGACCCGTTATTGAAAAATTAAAAGCTACTTTCACTAATAAAAAAATCGTACTTACTTTTTTCTCACCATCTGGTTATGAATTGAGAAAAGAATATGAATTTGCAGATTACGTTTTTTACTTGCCTGCTGATACAAAAAGTAACGCAAAAAAATTTTTGCAACTAATAAGTCCAGAACTAGCAATTTTTGTGAAGTATGAATTTTGGTTAAATTACTTGAATGTACTTCATGCAAACAAAACTCCTACCCTACTTGTTTCAGGGATTTTTAGAAAAGACCAACACTTTTTTAAATGGTATGGCGGTATTTTTAAACGTACATTATTTTATTATGAGCATTTGTTTTTACAAAATGAAGAGTCGAAAAAACTACTTAATGAAATAGGAGTAACAAAATGTTCGTTTGCTGGAGACACACGTTTTGAAAGGGTTGTAGAGATTGCTAGTAAGCCTAAAGATTTACCAAGCATTCAACAATTTAGTGAAAATAATTTTGCAATTATTGCAGGAAGCACTTGGGCAGAAGATGAAAAATATTTAATTCAATCATTTATCACGCTTAAACAAAAACACGCAAATTTAAAATTAGTTATTGCCCCGCATAATATTGAAAGCATCAACATCAATCAATTAGTTTCGATTATTGAAAGTGCAAATGCAAATTTAAAACACCACAAATTTTCTGAAGGAAATGCAAAAGAAGATATAGATATTTTAATAATTGATAATATCGGAATGTTGTCTTCCATTTATCAATATGGCCAACTTGCATACATTGGTGGTGGATTTGGATCGGGAATTCATAATATTTTAGAGGCAATTGTATACGGACTTCCAGTTGTGTTTGGTCCTAATTATAAAAAGTTTAATGAAGCAATTGGTTGCCTACAAAATGGGATTTCTTATTGTTATTCTGAACAAAAAGTACTTGATGAATTAGTAGGGGAATTAATTACTAATGAATCGAAAAGAAGGCAGATAAAAGAGGAATGTAAAAAGTATATCAACAGCAATTTAGGTTCGGTTGATAAAATACTTCTTTATATTCAAAACATCACACGTAACTAGCTAATAAACAATTTTTTAACGATTAGTAAGTTAATACAAATCCTGAACATTATTTTTGAGGTTACAATAATTTTCGCTTACTTGCAAGGCTAAATATTTCCTGACAATTAACCTATTAAATAAATGAAATTCAATTATTTAACTATCAAATCAAAGCTTGTTCTATTTGGGGTAACTTGTATACTTGCAGCATCATGTTCAAGCGACCCAGCAAAAGAAGGTGATGATGAATTACCTGACGATACGAGCAAAGTTACAAGTAATGGCATTTTAAATGTTAATGGGCAACTTTTCAGTATTCCATCACCAGTTCAAACAGCAATGCTAATTCAAAAGGCGGGTGCAGAATATGACAAGAGTATTTTAAATGTAACTGCTGGTTCAACAAAATATACTACTAACTATTCTAAAGCTCTTAACTTAGGTATTTATGGTGCTGATTTAGGTTACGTAACAATGTATAATAAAAGTCAAGATGCTTTAGGTTACTTAGGGACGCTAAAAAAATTAGCTGATGACTTAGGTGTTTCAGGAGCTTTTGACCAAGAAACAATGAAACGAATTAGTGAAAACATTACAGATAAAGATTCGATGCTTGTATTGGTTGGTATTGCTTACAGAGCAAGTGATCAATATTTAAAAGGTGAAAAGAAAAATGATGTTAGCGGCTTAATTTTAACTGGTGGTTGGTTAGAGAGTTTACATTTCGCAATTCAAACAAACAAAATAAAAGAGAATACCGAAATTCAAAACCGTATTGCTCAACAAAAGCAATCTTTAGGGAATATTATCAAACTATTATCTGCTTACAAAACACAACCTGAGTATGGTGATTTAGTAATTCAATTAGAAGAATTACTAAAAATTTATGACACTATCGAGTTCAAATATGTTTACGAAAAGCCAGAAACAGATGTAGCTGCTAAAACAACTACATTAAATAACAGAACAGAAGTAAAGGTATCAAAAGAACAATTGGATAAAATTGCGGCTAAAGTTCAAGAAATTCGCGAAAAAATAATTAATCCAGTTAAATCATAATTTTAACAAGAAATTGGCATGAAGAATATATTATTAAAAACTACTTTACTATTTTGTTTGCTTTTCGCTTTAAATAATAAAGCAAAGGCACAATGCGATACAGTTGCAAATATTTGCGCAAAGCATATCATTAATTCATTTATTTCTGATGGTCAAACATACAGAGCATTATTATTGAACCAGGAGGAAACTGCAGAATTTCATACAACTTTTTTTGGCGAAACAGTTTATCGTATTGCAGCTTGTAGCGGAATGACGGATGGCAATTTAACTTTTTACATTTATGACCAAAACAGAACTTTGTTGTTTACAAACAAAGACTACAAAAACGCTCCATATTGGGATTTTAAAATAAAAGCCACTATTGACGATGTGATCATCGAAGCTAAATTAGATGCAAACACTGCTGGTTCTGGCTGCGCTGTATTACTAATTGGCTTTAAACAAACTGCCGCGGCTAAAAAATAATAATCAATTTCTGCTCATTTAAAAGCAAGTAATACCTGCTTTTGTTTTTATACTATTATGACCAACTACAAACAAATAATTTTAAATAAAGGAAAAGAATTTTCGGCGCTACGTAAACATCCTTGGATTTTTTCTGGCGCTATTCGTCAAAAAGATGATGGTATTGTTGATGGAACAATTGTAGAAGTGTTTTCGGCAGACCGCAAATTTTTAGGTGTTGGGCATTTTCAAGATGGCAGCATTAGTGTGCGTTTAGTAAGCAATGAGCCTAACAATGTAGATGAAGATTTTTATTATACTAAAATTAAAAAGGCGTTTGATTATCGTAAACAAATTGGGGTAAGTACATTACCAAACACAAATGTTTATCGTTTAGTTTTTGGCGAATCTGATGGATTACCAGGATTGATTATTGATTACTACAACAACAATGCAGTAATTCAATGTCACAGTATTGGAATGCACATGCAAATTGATTTGATAGCGAAAGCTATTCAAAAAGTATACAATGGGAAAATAGAAACCATTTATGATAAAAGTGCTGAAACACTTCCAGCAAATTATTCGTCTCAAATTAAAAACGGACCTATAGTTGGAACTAATACTAGTGTGATAGTTGAAGAGTA
>CANJJP010000087.1 GCA_947474485.1 Bacteroidota bacterium
GTTTTTGAACACGTTTAAACTCTTTTGCAATATCCTTTAAAATCGGTTCGTAAATGTGCTCGTAAGTATTGTTGGAATGGATTAAATCAAAACTTTCATTCTTATGCGGTAGCTTACGTGCATCTGCATTTAAGTAAGTTATGTTAAGCGATTTTAATAGTTCATTTTGACTTAAACTTTCGGCATTTGTAAGCAACTCTTTTAACTTAGCAATGCGCTCAGGAATATTTAAAAATACTTTATCAACTTTATTTAGTTCAATTGCTTCAAGGTATTTTTTTATTGTGGTTACCAATTTATCCTTATCCGTTAATGGAGTAATGTCTAAGGTAACAACATCATTAGAACCCAATAAATACATAGAAATTGGAACCACTGGATACCATCCTGTACCTAATTCAAGTGTAGTTGTGGGTAAAGCGTTTTTGTGTTTAATATATGCTTTAGCATGAAACACAGCGTGTCCAAGACGGTCATAAAAGTATTCATCAGAAAGGATAACACCTTTTGTGATGTACTTTTGAAACAGATAATTTATTTTATGACTTGCGGGTAAAAAGGAAATTACCTTTTGCACCACAGCCTTTATTTTCCAACTTGCCACGCCTTATAAAAAAGGAGCGAATATACATTTTATGTGTTAATTAACCAAGAAATTAGGCTAATCTATTGGTTGTTAGTTGTATCGACGGGCCCCGAATATGCTACTGCCAACGCGAATCATAGTTGAGCCTTCTTCAATGGCAATTTTGTAATCACTACTCATACCCATACTTAGCTCTGACTGTTGTATGTTTTTATGGATATAGTTTGTTCTAATTTCATTAAAAAGCGACCTTAAAGATGCAAATTCAGTTTTAATTTGCAAAGCATTATCTGTATTTGTAGCCATGCCCATCAGCCCGACAATTTCAATATTTCGCATCGCATTAAATTCAGCTGAACTTAATAATGCTTTGCACTCTTCTTTGTCCAAACCAAATTTTGTTTCTTCACTTGCAATATAAATTTGTAGTAGGCATTTAATTACGCGATTGTTTTTTTGAGCTTGTTTATTTATTTCCTGCAACAATTTTAAGCTATCAACAGAATGAATCATAGCAACAAATGGCGCAATGTATTTAACTTTATTACTCTGTAAATGCCCAATTAAATGCCATTCAATATCTTTCGGGAGTTGCTCATGCTTCTCGCTCATCTCTTGCACTTTGTTCTCACCGAATATTCGGTGCCCCGCTTTGTAAGCTTCCTCTACAGCGCTGGCTGGGTATGTTTTGGATACAGCAATCAACTTCACCTGCGAAGGCAAGCTTTTTTTTATATTAAGAAGATTCTCTTTAATGCTCATAATTGAATTAGTAAAATTGTGAATTTTGAGCTATTGAATTAGACTAAATCAACAACTCATTAATTCAATAGCTCAACATTTAATTTATTGAAGTTTTTGATAGGTTTGCCACCATCTATCTGGGATTTCGTCTTTACATGCTGTTTCATAGTCCTCGTATGAACAAGGAACCAATGTGTGTCTTTCAAACTTTAATTTTTCGTGACTTGGGTAAGGTACTTCCATCCACCACCTATCGCTTTTATTACTTTTATAAAAATTAATTTCGTATTTATTATCTTGTAAGAATACATGAAATCTAGTGTAGTCAGGGCTTGTGCGAGTTGGGTAATCTTTTTTTCTATTGTAAAATCCATCAACAAAGCACCAAATCATTTGCGCAGCAAGGTGAGATGTTTTTCCACGCTCATCATAGGAAGGATTAATTTCGTATAAACCAAGCGAAGTTAATTTATCATTCATGCCTGCGTAACGCATCATTTGGCAAGCTTCTTCAGAGTAAAAGCCATTTGGCTGCGGAACTTCATTTGCAGGGGCATCCGAGTGTTTAATTGCAGAGAAATCAAAACTCAACATATCTGCATGTCTAATTATTGGTTCCGACTCTTTTATATTGTCCCTGATTTGCCCTAAACGATAACTATCAAAATAAAGTTTGTTCATCATGTTAATGGATGCTGGGCTAACTAAATAAGTTTGGTAACCAATGTTGCTATAATTGAAAAGATAATTCGGTTGATGTAAAATTATTTTTCCTAAAAAACTTTTATTACTTAAGTTACCTTCGGGATTTCCTAAGTCAAATTCTGCATCTACTGTAGCTATATTAATTGTTTGTTCCAATTTTTCATAACCTCTGAATTGCGCATAAGTTAAATCTTGTGAGCCACCAATGATTACAGGGATAATATTCTTTTTAATTAAAACTTCGATACTGTTCGCAAGTGCATAATACGTATCTTCTATTTCAAAACCCGCTTCAATATTACCTAGGTCTAAAATCTTTGGCTCTAAACCTCCTGTATATAATCTATATAAATGCTTTCTAACTTCATCAGGTGTTCTTGCGCTACCAATGTTTTTTCTTGAGCTTCTGTCTTCGCAAACACCAATAATTGCAATATCTGCGTCAAGTTCAGGGAAATCATTTTCGTTGGTAAAAGCAATAATATTTTCGCCAAGCATACCTCCTTCAAACACACTGTCGTTGCTAATTGTTAATAGGTTAACTGGTTTAAAATAATGCGCAATATCCGACATACAATAAGTTTTTCTCAAAATTATATTCAATTACTCACACCTAGTTGGTTTTAAGGGATAGTTATTAACCTTCTCGTCTTCATTTCACAAAATTTGTTTAAGTTTTGTAATTTTTTTTTAGTATTTGTTTAAGTTTGAAAATATTGTTTATCTTTGCGACAAATAAACTAAACAAAATGGAAAAGTATCAAATAAATGATTTGGAGCGTTTAACAGGAATTAAAGCTCACACGATTCGTATTTGGGAAAAAAGATATAACCTTATCGAACCTCACAGAACAGCTACAAACATAAGGTTTTACGATGATTTGCAGCTTAAAAAAATCTTGAATGTTTCTACTCTTTTGGAGAGCGGGTACAAGATTTCAAAAGTTGCAGTTCTCAACGATGATGAGATGAACAAAAAAGTTCAAAATGCCCAGGAAAATTCATCAGAAAATATTGCAAACAACGCTTACGTTAGTGATCTTATCATTTCTATGCTTGCCTATGATGAGGTAGGTTTCGAAAAAATATTTTCGACCGTTGTGTTAAGATATGGATTGTACGACGCCATGTTAAACGTTATTTATCCTTTTCTTGCAAAAACAGGTGTACTATGGATATCAAGTAAGCTTATGCCGTCGCAAGAGCATATGGCTTGTGCATTAATAAGAAGAAAACTTTCTGCGGCTATTGACGGCCTTCCGTCGCCTAACAAGCTAGATAAAACGTTTTTACTTTATTTGCCCGATGATGAATGGCATGAGTTAAGTTTAGTTTTTTCAGATTACTTAGTGCGTAGAGCTGGATATAAAACAGTTTATCTTGGACAAAATGTGCCCGTTAAGAATTTAGATGATTTAGTTTTAAAAGTAAAACCTACTCACGCTTTAACTTTTAATATTTCGCGTAAAAAACCTACAGATATTCAAAATCATATTTCAGCAATGAAGAAGCATAGTAAAAATGTTACTTTTATGATTGGAGGTAATTTAGCACCAATAAATGAACTAAATCAGATTAAAAATTTAGTTTTATTAAGGCATCCAAACGATTTGGTGGAAATTTTAACAAAATAAATAGTAGTAACAGAGTTTCGTCCAATATATTTGCGTTAAAAGTTAAACAAGGATGTCGAAAGTAGTAGTAATAGGAAGTGGTTTTTCTGGTTTAGCATCAGCTTCTTTTCTTGCGCAGCAAGGATTACACGTAACTGTATTTGAAAAAAATGCTGAGATAGGCGGAAGGGCCCGTGTTTTTAGTGAAGATGGTTTTGTTTTTGATATGGGTCCAAGTTGGTATTGGATGCCAGATGTTTTTGAACGGTATTTTAGTGAGTTCGGAAAGTCGGCAAAAGACTTTTATGATTTAAAAAAATTAGATCCGGGTTTTCAAATTATTTATGGGGAAAATGATTTGCTGACTATACCTGCAAGTATGACTGAACTAATGGATGAGTTTGAACGAATTGAAAAGGGAAGCTCAAAGCAATTAGAAAAGTTTTTAAAAGAAGCAGAATTTAAGTATAATGTGGGGATGAAAGAATTAGTATATAAACCTGCTTATTCATGGTTTGAGTTTGCTAATTTGGAAGTTCTTAGTGGGGTTTTAAAAAGTAATATTTTCAGTTCGGTTAGTACTTATGTGCGCAAGTATTTTAAGGATGAGCGACTTATAATGTTAATGGAGTTTCCAGTTTTATTTTTAGGCGCTATGCCCAATCAAATTCCTGCGCTTTATAGTTTAATGAATTACTCAGCACTTGTTCAAGGCACTTATTATCCAATGGGTGGTATGTGTAAGATTATTGAAGGCATGAAAGAACTTGCTGAATCTTTAGGAGTTGAAATTAAAACAAGTGAAGCAATAAATTCAATTGATGTAGTTGATGGAAAGGTAAAAGGAGTTAAAACTAACTTAGGTCAATACGAAACAGATGGTGTTATTGCTTCAGCAGACTATCATCATGTTGAACAAAAATTATTGCCAACTGAGTTAAGAAATTATGACGAAACTTATTGGAAGAAGAAGACTTTTGCTCCTTCGAGTCTTATATTTTATTTAGGAGTTAATAAGAAAATAGGAAAACTACTTCATCATAATTTATTTTTTGATGCTGACTTTTCGCAACATTCAAAGGATATTTATGAAAAGCCGCAATGGACTAAAGAACCATTGTTTTACGTTTGTTGTCCTTCAAAAACAGATGATTCTGTTGCTCCCGAAGGAATGGAGAATTTATTTGTTCTTATACCAATTGCTACAGGATTGGAAGATAATGATGAAATCAGAGAGTCGTATTTTGCTCCAATAATAAAACGAATTGAAAAGTTTTGCGGAGAATCATTTTTAGAAAACATTATTTATAAAAAATCTTATTGTGTTAAAAATTTCGTGAATGACTACAATGCTTATGGTGGTAATGCATACGGATTGGCAAATACATTAAAACAAACAGCGGTTTTAAAGCCAAGTTTAAAAAACAAAAAAGTTAACAATTTATTTTATACTGGGCAGTTAACGGTTCCAGGTCCAGGTGTTCCGCCCGCTTTAATATCCGGACAAATTGCAGCAAAAGAATTAATGAAACAATTAAAAAACAAAAGTAATGAAGCAGTTATTTGATGAGGTATCGATAGCTTCAAGTAAGCTAACTACAAAGACATACAGTACAAGCTTTTCGCTTGGAATTAATTGTCTCAATGGAAAATTCCACGATGCTATTTACAGTATTTATGGATTCGTGCGTTTTGCCGACGAAATAGTTGATACTTTTCATGAGTATGATAAAGAGGAATTATTGCGTGAATTTAAAAATGATACTTACAAGGCAATCGATAGAAAAATAAGCGTGAATCCAATTCTAAACAGTTTTCAGCAAGTAGTAAATGATTATAATATAGATCATGAATTGATTGAATGTTTTTTGAATAGTATGGAAATGGATCTGGCAAAAAATGCTCATAATCTTCAATCTTATGAGCAATATATTCTTGGCTCAGCAGAGGTGGTTGGCTTAATGTGTTTGCGTGTTTTTACAGAGCGTGATGAGAAAATGTACCAACAATTAAAGCCGTCAGCAATGAGTTTAGGCGCTGCTTTCCAAAAGGTAAATTTCCTGCGTGATTTGAAAGCTGATTATCAAACGTTAGGAAGAGTTTATTTTCCTCAAATTGATATGAAAGTATTTTCTGATGTGGAAAAAGCGGAGATTGAAAAAGATATTCAAAAAGATTTTGATGCGGCATTAGAAGGAATAAAAAAATTGCCCCGTAGTTCTCGATTTGGTGTTTATGTTGCTTTTGTTTATTATTTGAGATTATTCAAGAAAATTAAAGCTGTGCCTTCAAACGATATTATGAAGCAACGTATTCGTGTTCCGAATTACCAAAAAATGGGTTTGTTGGCTGGTTCTTATTTAAAACATAGTTTTAGTTTGTTGTAATCATGAAGTACTTCTTATTTGGAATGTTTTTTTTAGTAGCAAGGGTAACTTTTTCTACTGAGGATTTGGTCTCCGTTAGAAAAGCTTTAGAAGCTTCAGTTACAAATAGCAAAACTGCTGATGAATTCTATAAATCAGTTAAGCTAATTGAATCTGGTAAGCCTATTATTATTGGTTTTAAAGCAATGTCGGAGCTAATTTTGTGTAAACATGTGATTAATCCAATTTCTAAATTATCACATTTTCAAAAAGGTAAGGATTTATTAGAAAAGGCTATTGCAATTGAATCTGAAAATTCAGAATTGAGATTTTATAGATACTGCACGCAGTTGAATGTGCCTGGAATCTTAAACTATTCTTCAAATCTAAAAGAGGATAAGAAATTTTTGTTCAATTATATAGAGACGCAAGCCAGTAATCCGAAAAAGGATTTAGATTTGTATAATCGAATAAAAAAATTCTTACTTACAAATAAACATGCAACAAAGGAAGATAAACAAAAGTTAATAGCCTTAAAATAAATGGAACAAGTTGTTTTAGTTGATGAGTTAGATAATGAGTTAGGTGTAATGGAAAAAATACTTGCTCATGAAAAGGCTTTATTGCATCGCGCTTTCTCAATTTTTGTTTTTAATGAGCGCGGTCAATTGTTATTACAGCAACGCGCTTTGTCAAAGTATCATTCTCCAGGATTATGGACTAACACTTGTTGCAGCCATCCAAGGCCCAATGAATCTACTTACGATGCAGCAAATCGTAGGTTGGTTGAAGAAATGGGTTTTGAA
>CANJJP010000088.1 GCA_947474485.1 Bacteroidota bacterium
AATCGTTCTGCAGAAGCAATGACTATTTTTGCTGTATTGTGTGCTGCAATCTTTGTAACATTACACACTGGTCGTCCTTGGTTAGATTATTGGTTATTTCCATTACCAAATCAATTCGGTTCTTTATGGCCTAACTTTAACTCTCCATTATTATGGGACGTGTTTGCTGTATCAACATACGCAACTGTATCTATTGTTTTTTGGTATATAGGTTTAATACCTGATTTTGCAATGATTCGTGATAGGTTAGTTAGTCCTAAAGCAAAAAAAGTATACTCTTTGCTTTCTTTTGGTTGGGGTGGTTCTGTTCGTCATTGGTCTCGTTTCGAAGAGGTATCTTTAGTATTAGCAGGTTTATCAACTCCATTAGTATTCTCGGTTCACTCGATTGTATCTTTTGACTTTGCCACCTCAGTTGTACCAGGTTGGCATACAACAATTTTCCCTCCTTATTTCGTATCAGGTGCGGTATTCTCTGGTTTTGCAATGGTATTAACATTAATGTTAATCATCCGTAAGGTTTATGGTTTAGAAGCATACTTAACAATTAAACACATCGAGTACATGAACATTGTAATTATTGTTACAGGTTCAATTGTAGGTGTTGCTTACTTAACTGAGTTATTTGTTGCTTGGTATTCGGGTGTAGAGTTTGAGCAGTATGCATTCTTAAATCGAGCTACCGGCCCATATTGGTGGGCGTATGCAGCCATGATGACGTGTAACGTAATCTCACCACAGCTCTTCTGGTTCAAAAAATTAAGAACAAACTTAGCTTTCACATTTGTATTGTCAATTGTAGTAAACATTGGTATGTGGTTCGAGCGTTTTGTAATTATCGTTCCAACATTGTGTCGTACGTTCGTTCCAGGTACTTGGAATATGTATCACCCAACATTTGTTGATATTGGTATTTTCGTTGGTACAATCGGAATGTTCTTTACATTCTTCTTATTGTATGCTCGTACATTCCCAGTAATTGCGCAAGCTGAGTTAAAATCAATTTTGAAATCATCAGGTGAAGCACAAAAAAAATTAGCAGCTTCACATGCTCATGATTCACACGGACATTAATATTTATTAGAAACAAGATATGGCTACTAAACAAGTTATACACGGAATATACGATGACGAAGTTCCTTTGTTAGAAGGATGTAAAAAGCTTCGTGATGCGGGCATTCGTATTAAGGAGGTATTTTCTCCGTTTCCTATTCACGGAATAGATCCTATTATTGGAGTTCCAAGAACACGTATTGCTATCACTGCATTTCTTTATGGTTTAACAGGATGTTCTCTTGCAACTTGGATGATGTGGTATATGATGGTAAGTGATTGGCCTACTGATATTGGTGGTAAACCAAGTTTTGAATATTACATGGCAATGCCAGCATTTATTCCAATTACTTTCGAATCAACAGTATTTTGTGCAGCACATGGTATGGCTTTAACTTATTTGTTACGTTGTTGGTTGGTTCCAGGGGCAAAGGCAAAAAATCCTGACCCACGTACTACTGATGATAAGTTTATGATTTATTTAGAGCTTAATGATGAGCAAGCAACAGCTGCAGAAGGCATCTTAAGAACTACAGGGGCAAGTGAAGTAAATCACAAAGGAATAATTACAGAAAAAGAACACTAATAAAGAAAATCGTTAAGCGATGAAATTTAACAAATATATTAACCTTAAAGCAATTGTAGTATCAGCGATGGCACTTACACTGGTTGCAGGTTTCACGTCTTGTGAAGAAGTACCAAACAGCCCAGGATTTGAGTTTAATCCTGATATGTACCGTACTCGCGCATTAAGATATTACGGTGAATACGTTACTGCAACAGGAGATACATTAAGAATGGCTCGTAAACCAGTTGATGGAACTATTGCACGTGGTTTTATTCCTTCAATTCCAACTGGTATGACCTATGAATTGGCTGTTAATTTAAAAAACCCAATCCCATTTAGTTCTGAGGTTGAAAAAGAAGGTGAAGTGTTGTACGGAAAATTCTGTGTTCACTGTCACGGTGAAGCAGGAAAAGGAGATGGAAAAGTATCTGCTAAACTTCCTGGCCCACCTCCAGCTTATGACGGACCATTAAAAAACTTACCAGAAGGAAAAATGTATTATTCAATCTCTAAAGGTAAGGGTACAATGGGACCTCACGAATTATTATTAAACGCACAAGAGCGTTGGAAATTAGTTCACTACGTTCAAAAATTACAAGGAATCAGGAATGAAAAAACTTCCGATTCAACAATTGTTATAGCAGGTGCTAATGGAGGAGACCCTGTTGCAATGCCAGTTAAAGAAGTAAAAATTAAGTAAGAGATTAATAAAATTGAAGATATGTCAAATTTGAATTTTACAATTCCTGCAAAAGCAAAAATGTTTACCTACATTTTAATGGCGGTAGGATTGATTTCGATCATTGCAGCATTTTTAACGGATGCTCCGCATGAACCAGATGCACATTATCACCAAAATCGTGCATGGGCAAATATTTTTGTCAACTCATTTTTCTTTATGTCAATTGCATTGGCAGCAGCTTTCTTTTTAGGCTTGCAATATGCAGCTGAAGCAGGATGGGCAACAACTGTAAAAAGAATTACTGAAGCTGTTGCTTGGTATTTACCTTATGGTTTAAGCTTTATGTTGTTGCTTTTCATTTTAGGTCAAGCAGGTGTTCACCACATTTATTCTTGGATGACTCCAGGTATTGCTGATGTTGCTTCACCTAATTATGACGCTGTAGTTGCTGGTAAAATTGGTTATTTTGGTTGGTTTTGGTGGGTACGTACTTTACTTTATATGGTTGGTTGGTTATACTTTACTAATAAGTTACGTAAAAACTCAATTGCTGCGGATGCAGTTTCTGATGATACTCATCACTGGAAAAATGTAAAATTATCTGCTTGGTTCATGGTGTTATTTGCAGTTACTTCTTCTACATCTGCGTGGGATTGGTTAATGAGTATTGATGTTCATTGGTTCTCTACTTTATACGGTTGGTACATGTTCGCAGGTATGTGGGTAAGTGCAATCATCACTATAATTATGTTAGTAGTTTGGTTAAAGAAATTAGGTTACATGGAGTTTGTTACAGAAAGTACTATACATGATTTAGGAAAATGGATGTTCGCTATTTCTTTCTTATGGACATATTTATACTTCTCTCAATTTATGTTGATTTGGTATTCTGATATTCCGGAAGAGGTTATTTATTACAAAGCGCGTTGGGACCACTACAAACCATTAATGTGGACTGTATTATTAGTAAACTTTGCTTTCCCTATGATTTTATTAATGAGCCGCGATTCTAAACGTAACTTTTGGTTCCTTACAATTGTAGGTACTATTATTTTTGTTGGACATTGGTTAGATGTTATTATGATGGTTATGCCGGGTACAGTTGGTCACCACTGGAATGGTTTAAGCTGGATGGAATTTGGAACATTTTTAGGGTTCTTAGGATTATTTATTAACGTGTTGTTGAGAAACTTAGCAAGCCGTCCGTTAATGGTGAAAAATCACCCTTACTTGGACGAATCTGTTCACCACACCACCTAATGAGTATTAGTAAAGAGAATAAAGTATTTAAATTAGTTTTAACAATTAAAAAATAAAGATAGAATGACGCTGTTGTATATTTTAGCATTCGTTTTATTATGTGTAGCATTAGGCTACCTGTTCAGAGTTATTGATTTATCTCGCGAACTTAAAACGGAAAAAGAGTGGGCTCCAACTGAGAACGATAACAGAATGAGTGGAAGATTCTTCCTCATATTCATGTTTGCGTTTATAGCTTGGTCGTTTTATCAAGTTTATCAATATGGATACAAAAGTCTTCCTAAATCTGCATCTGAGCATGGGGATAAGGTTGATGAATTAATGAAGTACAACATGTACATCGTTTGGTTAGTATTTGTACTTACAAACTTCGTATTGTTTTATTTCTCATGGAAATATTATGGAAGAAAAAACTCGAAAGCAGTTTTCTTTGCGCATGATAATAAGTTAGAGATGCTTTGGACTGTTGTTCCTGCTTTAGTTCTGGCGTTTGTGATCATCTTCGGTTTAAAATACTGGAATGAAATCACTGATAAATC
Source organism: Bacteroidota bacterium (assembly GCA_947474485.1). Classification (GTDB taxonomy): domain Bacteria; phylum Bacteroidota; class Bacteroidia; order B-17B0; family Aurantibacillaceae; genus JADJDM01. The sequence continues at coordinate 4,103 of CANJJP010000088.1, forward strand.
TTCTGACCCTAAAGCAGTAAAAATTGAGTTGTACTCAAAACAGTTTGATTGGACTGCACGTTACGCAGGTGCTGATAATAAATTTGGTTTGGATGATTTTACTCAAATAGATGGTGGAAACTCAATGGGATTAGACACATTAGATAAAAACTGTTTTGATGATATTATTGTTAAAAATGAAATTCATATCCCACTTGGTGTTGAAATCGATTTTACTTTCCGTTCTCGTGATGTAATTCATAGTGCATTTATGCCACACTTTAGAGCACAAATGAATTGTGTTCCAGGGCAAGTAACCCGTTTTAAATTTAAACCAACTGTTACAACTGCAGAGATGCGTAAGGATGAACAGGTAATTAGAAACATTAAAGAAATTAATGCTTTACGTGTTGCTAAAGGTGAAGATCCAATTGAATTTGACTACACATTAATCTGTAACAAAATTTGCGGGGCGTCTCATTATAATATGCCAATGAAAATTGTTGTTGAATCGGAGAAAGATTACAAAGAGTGGTTAGCAAAACAAAAAACCTTTAAAACGCTTGCAGCTAAATAAATAAAATTTAATAAACGAATTAATAGTATATAAAGATGGGAAATCACGGACATACAGTAGCAGTTGGGCATGAACATGAAATTCATCATGCGCATGCTCATGACGATCATCATGAAGAGAGCTTTGTAAGCAAGTATATTTTTAGCATGGATCACAAAACCATTTCACGTCAGTTTTTGATAACTGCGGTGGTAATGGCTGTGATAGCGATGATGATGTCAATTATTTTCCGTATGCAATTAGCATGGCCAGGAGAAAAATTTGCATTCATCAATACATTGCTTGGAGATAGGTGGGGTAAAGATGGAATACTTGACCCTAACATGTATTTAGCATTAGTAACCATTCACGGTACCATCATGGTATTCTTTGTGTTAACTGGTGGATTGAGTGGTACGTTTAGTAACCTACTTATTCCTTATCAAATCGGAGCCCGTGATATGGCTTCTGGATTTTTGAACATGTTGTCATACTGGTTCTTCTTCCTTTCAAGTGCTATCATGGTTGGTTCTTTATTTATTGAGGATGGTCCTGCATCAGGTGGGTGGACGATTTATCCTCCATTGTCGGCATTACCAGAAGCAATGCCAGGTTCTAAATTAGGTATGACTTTGTGGTTAATCTCTATGAGTTTATTCATCGTATCTTCTTTATTAGGAAGTTTGAACTACATCGTTACTATCATTAACTTACGTACAAAAGGAATGAAGATGACAAGGATGCCATTAACAATCTGGGCTTTCTTAATCACTGCTATTTTAGGTGTATTATCTTTCCCTGTATTATTATCTTGTGCTTTATTGTTGATGTTCGATAGAAGTATGGGAACAAGCTTCTACTTATCTGATATTTATATTGGCGGTCGTCCATTAGACCAAGTAGGTGGTTCACCAATTTTATTTGAGCATTTATTCTGGTTCTTAGGTCACCCTGAGGTATACATCGTATTGTTACCGGCATTGGGTATTACTTCGGAAATTATCGCTACAAACTCTCGTAAGCCTATCTTCGGATACCGCGCCATGATTGGTTCAATGTTAGCAATTGGTTTCTTATCGTTTATCGTTTGGGGTCATCATATGTACATGACGGGGATGAATCCTTTCTTAGGTTCTGTATTCGTATTTACAACTTTATTAATTGCAATTCCTTCAGCTGTAAAAGCGTTTAACTACATTACTACATTATGGAAAGGTAATATTCAATACACTCCTGCAATGTTGTTCTCTATTGGTTTAGTTTCTTCATTCGTAACAGGTGGAGTTACTGGTATCATCTTAGCCGATTCTACTTTAGATATTACAGTTCATGATACTTATTTCGTTGTTGGTCACTTCCACATTGTAATGGGTCTTTCTGCAATTTTCGGTATGTTTGCTGGTGTATATCACTGGTTCCCTAAAATGTTCCGTAGAATGATGAACAAAAAATTAGGTTATTTACATTTCTGGACTACTTTACTTACGGCTTACGGAGTTTTCTTCCCTATGCATTTCTTAGGAATGAGTGGTGTTCCTCGTCGTTATTACACTAACAGTAACTTCCCTATTTTTGATCATTTAGGAGACATCAATGTGTTTATCTCAGTAGCTGCAATTATTGCTGCATTTGCACAATTAATATTTTTAGTAAACTTTTTCTATAGTATGTTTAGAGGTCAAAAAGCACCTCAAAATCCTTGGAATTCAAACACATTAGAGTGGACAACTCCTGCTGCGCAACACATTCATGGCAACTGGCCAGGTGCTTTACCTGAGGTTCACCGTTGGCCTTATGATTATAGTAAGCCGGGTTCTGAATCGGATTTCATACCTCAAACAGTTCCATTAGGACCAGATGAGCATGATGGTGGAGGACACTAGAAAAATTTTAAGAGGCTGTCTCAAAAGGGGCAGCCTTCTTAATTTTAAAAAGTGTTAGTTTGTTGACAATGGTTAAGAAATTAGCATAAAGATGTTTAAAACAAAAGGGCACCAAATTCTCCACTATTGCTGCAAAGCGTGACCTTTGCGTTGTGATTAGTAATAAAAAAGTAGTATTTAAAGACTACATAAACAACCAGCCCTTATTGCTTCCACCATCGATAGATGAGTTGATAGAAGCAAACCATTCATTGCGCACTGTA
>CANJJP010000089.1 GCA_947474485.1 Bacteroidota bacterium
AACGAAAAAGGTTTCGATTTTAAATACATTACGCATACTTACAAAACGCAAAAGGGAAGTGTGTATCATTATTGTTATGAGTATGGCTATTTGCCTTTGGAACACGATTTTTACCTAATCGTGTGCAACGAAAAAGAAAATCCAACATAAACTAAAAGCAGCTTTTTTACGTTACTCATCATGCGCATTCAGAAACACATATTGTTAGTTATTTTTGCGCTCTTGCCCTATTTTAGTTTTTCACAAATTACGCTTGATATAAAAGCCAATGATGATAACAAATTGGTAAAAGGTATTAAACCAAAAAAAATATACGTTTCTGAAACTGCGACAAAAAAAGAACTTTCGAATATTATTAATGAATTACAAACTGAAGGTTATTTACTTGCGAATTTAGATAGTGTAAACTCTTCAACTAATTTACAAACTGCCTATATAAGCGCAGGTAATAAATACAAGTGGGGCGAATTAAAAATAAATCAATACGATAAAATTCTTTTTGCTGATGCAGGTTTGGGAGAAAAGCTATTTAGAAATTCAACTTTTAAACCAAAAGAATATGCAAATATTTACGCCAAACTATTAAACTATTTAGAAAACAATGGTTACCCTTTTGCATCCGTTAAACTAGATAGTTTACAAATTGAGAATGAGAAAATCTCAGGAAAACTTGAGATTAAAAAAAACAAACTGATAAAGCTCGACAGTTTAATACAGGAAGGAAAAACAGTTGTTTCGTATAATTTTATTTCGCACTACTTAGGAATTAAAGAAGGAATGCCTTATAGCGAAAAGAAATTTTCGGAAATAAGCAACAAACTTCGTCAACTCCCATTTTTAATTGAAAAGAAAAAACCACTTACCAAGATAACCGACAAATACACTAAACTTTATTTATTCCTCGATAAAAAAAACGCTTCGCAGTTTGATGGTATTATTGGTTTGCTGCCTAGCACTAATGGTAAAACAGTTTTTACAGGTGATGTAAAAATAAAATTGATGAACAATATTTTTAAAGCGGGCGAATTAGTTGAATTAAATTTTAGAAGATTACAATCGCAAACGCAAGACATATTAATAAAAACAAATTATCCATATTTATTTAAATCACCAGTTGGCGTTGACTACACATTAAAAATTTACCGTAAAGACACTAGCTTTATTGATGTAAACAATAATATTGGTTTTCAATATTTATTTGGTGGATTAAACAACATAAAAGTATTTTATAAACAACGGACCTCCAACTTACTATCAACTGCTGGTTTAGAAACTATAACCACCCTACCCGATTTTGCTGATATATCAAGTTCATCGTATGGTATTGGAATTAATTTAGAAAAATTAGATTATCGTTTTAACCCGCGAAAGGGATTTTACATAAATGTAAATGGAAGTGCGGGTAATCGTAAAATAAAAAAGAATCCTCGCTTGCAGGAAGTTGTGTATTCTAAAATTGATTTGTTCTCTTACCAATACCAAAGCGAAGGGACTATTAATTTTTATGTGCCCATTGCAAAAAAGAGTTGCATTAAATTAGGAGTGCAAGGCGCGACGGTTTTATCTAAACAAATTTTTAGAAATGAATTGCTACGTATTGGAGGATTAAAAACATTACGTGGTTTTGATGAAGAATCGATTTACGCAAGTTCATACATAATCCCAACCTTAGAATATCGCTTTTTGTTTGAGCAAAACTCATCCATTATTTTATTTACCGAAGCGGCTTGGTACGAAAACAATACTGTAAAAAATTATATTACTGATATGCCTTACAGTGCAGGTGCAGGTATTAATTTTGAAACAAAAGCAGGTATATTTTCTTTAAACTACGCGCTGGGAAGCCAGTTTGGGAATCCCTTTGATTTGAGAACTGGGAAAATACATTTTGGGATAGTGAATCAGTTTTAATTGCTACTTTTAATTTACAAAAGCCTTTTACTTACAACAGTATTTGGCAACACTGATGTTACAGGTCAATTTATTAAAAACAAAAATCCTCCGCTCTTCAGGGTGAAAGACAAAAATGAAATCATTATTCCAAAATGTTGCAACTTAATCCTGTTTTTTATGATTTTGTGGAACATCTTAAAGGCATCAGTTATTAATAGTTAAAACAGACAAACTGGCTTCAAAAACGGCATTAGCCCTATAAAACTTTTTGCTAACTTTACCAACTAAAGCTTTTAATTAATTTGGAAAACAATTAAATTTTTACACTTAAAGAAAAAACAGTAAACCTTTTAAAGATTTATCTAGATAATAGAGTGAATTTTATTTTTGAAATACTATAAAACAGTGTTAAATGTTTGATAAAACTAGTATAATTTTTAATTAAAATGGACTCAGCAATAATTATAGGTTCGGGTATAGCAGGCATTGCTTCCGCGTTACGCCTCAGAGCTGCAGGTAAAGACGTGTCTGTTTTTGAGGCCAATAATTATCCAGGAGGTAAGCTTCATGCTTTTGAATTAGAAGATTACCGATTTGATGCAGGTCCTTCACTTTTTACTTTACCTGAGCTTGTAACCGAACTTTTTGAGTTGTTTAATGAGAAACCAACTGAATTTTTTCAATATCATCGCAAAGAAACTGTATGCAATTATTTTTGGGAAGACGGTATGCGCTTTACTGTTAATGCCAACCGCGAGATTTTTGCCAAAGATGCTGCAACTAAATTTGGAGTAGATTCAAAATCCCTACTTGCTTATTTACAAAAAAGTGAAAAGAAATACGAACTTACTTCGCCAATATTTCTCGAAAAATCGTTGCATAAAATAGGCACGTATCTTTCAAAAGATACCTTAAAAGCTCTTACGCAAATGTGGAGTTTAGATATTGGAACAAATTTAAATTCACTCAATGAAAAAAGCATAAGCGAGCCTCACCTAGTGCAATTGTTCAATCGTTATGCTACTTACAACGGCTCATCTCCTTACCTTACCACAGGTATAATGAGTATGATTCCGCATTTAGAACTACATAAAGGAACTTATTTCCCTGTTGGTGGCATGCATAGCATAACTGCTAGTTTATATCAACTTGCTTTACGCCATGGAATTCAGTTTCATTTTAACCAAAAGGTTGAGGAAATAATTGTAAAAGAAGGGCAAGCTATTGGCATAAAAACAAAAGACAATCAGCATTTTGCAGATGCTATTGTTTCGAATATGGACATCTTTTCTACCTATAAAAAATTGCTGAAGGATCAAAAACACCCTGAGCGCACTTTACAACAAGAGCGTTCTAGTTCAGCAATTATATTTTATTGGGGCATCAAAAAACAGTTTGCAGAATTAGATCTTCACAACATCTTATTCAGCGGGAATTACCGAAAGGAATTTGAACACATATTTGATAAAAAAAGTTTATTTGAAGACCCAACTATTTATATAAATATTACTAGCAAAGAACTTTCAAGCGACGCTCCAAATGGAAAAGAAAATTGGTTTGTGATGATAAATGCACCAGGAGATTTTGGGCAAAATTGGGATGCATTAGTAAAGCAAGCTCGTCAAAACATTATTGATAAAGTTAATCGTTTGCTTGGTGTTAATTTAGAATCGCTTATTGAAGTGGAAGATATACTAACACCTCCTTTAATTGAACAACGAACTGGAAGCTACCGTGGTGCGTTATATGGTGCAGCAAGCAATTCGAAGTTCGCCGCATTCCTTCGACATCCAAATTTTTCGAGTAAGATTAAAGGTTTATATTGCAGTGGAGGCTCTGTTCATCCTGGCGGAGGAATACCTTTGTGTCTGCTTTCCGCAAAGATTACTTCCGATTTAATTATTTCCACCTCATGAAAAAATTAGCATCATATCAATATTTGTTGAGGAAAGAAAACATTTCCATATTTATTATTTGGTTAGTATGCATTTCGGGTTTAATAGGAATTTGGCTTGGGCATGGTAAATGGTTTTTACCTAAAACTATCTTTAACCAATTACTTGGTGTGGTTCTTTTAATCTGGAATTTTCCTTTAAAAAATGGATGGAAAAGTTTGGCAATTTGGACAAGTGTTTATTTGATTGGAATAGCTGCTGAAATAATTGGCGTTAACACAGGCATACTTTTCGGAAACTATAGTTATGGAAATAACCTCGGACCAAAAATAGTTGGCGTTCCTCCACTAATAGGTTTTAATTGGATTGTACTAACATTTTTAACAGCTACCATTGCAAAGCGTTTTATTCGTTATAAATGGGCTGCTATAATTTGTGGAGCTTTACTAATGGTGGGCCTTGATTTTTTTATAGAACCCATTGCCCCAATTTTTGATTTTTGGAGTTGGAACGAAGGCTTCGCTCCACTTAAAAACTTTGTACATTGGTTTCTTGTTTCATTGCTTATGCAAGTAATTGTTGTAAAGGATTTACCAGAAAAAAATTATTCACTTCCAATTCATCATTTTACTTCACAAGTTTTATTCTTTATATTTTTCTATGCAATCTACCAATTTTGATATAGCTATAATTGGAGCTGGGGCTGCTGGTTTACACCTTGCTTTAGCAATTGGTAAGGATCCATTTTTTGCAAACAAACGCATTCTTATTCTAGACAAATCTTCTAAAGAAGAAAACGATAGAACTTGGTGTTTCTGGGAAAAAGGTAATGGCTTGTGGGATCATATACTGCTTCAAAAATGGTCGAAAGGCGATTTTTTTTCAAAAGATATTGCAATTCCTTTGGAACTAAATCCTTACCAATACAAAATGATACGTTCAATTGATTTTTATAAATTTGCAAAAAATGAAATTACGACTAATCCAATTTTCCATTGGAAAAAAGAAGAAGTAATTAGTATTCAAAATGGAGTATCAATCCATATAAATAGCAGTGAGAATAGTTATACTGCAGAATATGTTTTTGACAGTCGTATCCCCGAAGACTTCACTCAAAAAAAAGATAAATATACACGCATCTTACAGCATTTTAAAGGATGGGTAATTCGAAGCAAAGAAGATTTTTTTGATCCAGAAAGGTTTACGCTTATGGACTTTAGATTACTTTGGCCTAATTCTACAAGCTTTACTTATGTATTGCCCCTAAATAAAAAAGAAGCATTGGTAGAGTTTACTTTATTTTCACCTTCATTACTAAAAGATGGCGATTATGAAATGATGTTACAACGTTATGTTACTGAAATATTAAAACTAAAAGACTTCGAAATTATAGAGCATGAAAGTGGTGTTATTCCTATGAGTGATTTTCCTTTCGAAAAATATTCGGCAGGAAAGCATAGCCGAATAGGCACTGCCGGTGGATGGGTAAAACCTTCAACTGGTTATTCTTTTAAAAATTGTGAACGAAATTCAAAAAAAATAATTAAGAATGTAAAGGAAGGAAAATCTGCAAACAAAGGACTTATTTCCAAAAAATTTCGATTATATGATAGCTTACTTTTAGATATTCTTAATCGGCAAAACGAAATGGGACCAAGGCTTTTCGAAATCATGTACTCTAAATTCCCTGTGCAAAAAATTTTCTCTTTTCTTGATGATCAAACAAGTTTTTCAGAGGATTTAAGTATTATGATTGGCTTCCCACAAAAACCTTTTCTTCATTCATTAATTAAACATACAACACGTTAATGGAATATCTTAAAAATTGCCTCGCTTGTAATTCAACAAACTTTGAAACATTCATACAGACATCGGCTATGATGCATGAGCACTCTAAAGCAAAATATAATTTTGATTGTTGTAATGATTGTGGTTTGGTGTTTCTAAATCCCCGTGTGCCAGAAATAGAATTAGGAAAATTTTATACTGCTGCCTATTTGCCCTACAGAGTAGAAGAAGCTTGGGGAAAATATGCGTCCTTTGTAAAAAAAGATCAACAAAATATTGATAAGGCCAGAGTAAAACGATTAAAAGCACACCACGAACTTACAAAAGAAAGCAGAATACTTGATGTTGGTTGCGGTAAACCTACCTTCTTAGCTTGCCTAAGAAACCAAACAAAGGCAAATCTTATTGGTATTGATTTTAGTAATGAAGGTTGGAAAAATGAACCAGAAATCTATAATAACATAGATCTTAGAGTTGGTGAAGTTGTCAACTTAGAAGCAGAAAAGCCTGTTGATGTAATTACCATGTGGCATTATTTAGAGCATGATTATAATCCACAATTACACTTAAAACAATTACTTGGCATAACACATTCTCAAACAAAACTTATAGTAGAGGTTCCTAATTTTGATAGCTATACACGTCGTAAATTTGGACAACATTGGTCAGGTTATCACACACCTCGTCACACAGCCTTGTACTCTCCTAAAAATATAGAACTATTACTAAAAAATAGTGGATGGCAAGTGGAACAAATAATTACATATGGTACACTCCATCCATATACACTCCATTGGATGAGCCGCATGGAACAAAAGGGTATTGATTGGACAGCATCAATGGAAAATAGATTTGTAGGTTTTGTTGCTGGTATGGTTCTTAACACTCCGCTTTATATGCTACAAAAATTATTTTCAATGGGCTTTATGACTGTTGTGGCAAAACCTATCGGAAAAAATTAAGGTTTTAGATACTGAGCTAAAAGATTTTCACCTCCCCAGTTACCAACTGAACGATAAGGCTGAAACCGAGTAAACATTTCTTCTTTGTACCAATCTATTTGACGGGTTTTTTTTATTGCTTCTTGGTGCTCAGGACTATTGTAAGCAAAGTTTTTAAGAGCAGTAGCGTTTTCCCAAATACTAAACGTAGCCATTTGCACAAGTGGAGCTTCT
>CANJJP010000090.1 GCA_947474485.1 Bacteroidota bacterium
TGCATATGCAAATAGCAAGTTAAGCGAAGAAAATAAAAAAAATTAGAAATTTAATAAAACCACATCATGAAAAAAGACACAGCAATTTTCAAGTTAATTAACGAGGAAAAAGAACGTCAAACAAGAGGAATAGAATTAATTGCTTCTGAAAATTATGTTAGTGATCAGGTAATGAAAGCAATGGGTTCTGTACTAACAAACAAATATGCTGAAGGTCTTCCAAACAAACGTTATTATGGCGGTTGCGAAGTAGTAGATAAAGTGGAACAATTAGCAATTGATAGAGCAAAGGAACTATTTGGTGCGGCTTGGGTAAACGTTCAGCCCCACTCAGGAGCACAAGCAAATGCAGCTGTTATGCTTGCCTGTTTAAAGCCTGGAGATACTATTTTAGGTTTTGATTTAAGTCATGGTGGACATTTAACACACGGCTCACCAGTAAATTTTAGTGGTAAATTATACCGTGCAACATTTTATGGTGTTGAAGAAAAAACGGGGCAAGTAAACTATAATACTGTTGAAGCAACTGCAAAAAAGGAAAAACCTAAAATGATTATTTGTGGAGCTTCGGCATACTCTCGCGATTGGGATTATGCACGCCTGCGCAAAATTGCTGATAGTGTTGGTGCATTATTGTTGGCGGATATTTCACATCCATCAGGATTAATTGCAAAAGGAATTTTGAATGACCCATTACCTCATTGTCATATTGTAACTACAACAACACATAAAACATTGCGCGGACCAAGAGGCGGAATGATTATGATGGGCAAGGATTTTGAAAATCCAATGGGCGAAAAAACACCAAAAGGAGAAATAAGAATGATGAGCGCTTGCTTAGACATGGGTGTTTTTCCTGGAACACAAGGTGGTCCGCTTGAGCATGTAATTGCAGCTAAAGCGATTGCATATGGCGAGTGTTTATCAGATGAATACATGTTGTATTGCGTGCAAGTAATTAAAAATGCTCAAACAATGGCAAAAGCATTGATTGAAAAAGGTTACAAAATTATTTCGGGCGGAACAGATAATCACTGTATGTTAATCGACTTAAGAAGCAAAAAAATTACTGGTAAGGAAGCAGAAAAAACACTTGGAGAAGCAGATATTACCGTAAATAAGAACATGGTTCCTTTTGATGATAAATCGCCATTTGTAACTTCGGGTATACGAATTGGAACTCCAGCGATTACTTCTAGAGGCTTAAAAGAAAAAGATTGTCTTAAAATTGTTGAGTTTATTGACGCAGCAATTAAAAACAAAGAGAATCCAAAGGAGCTTGCCAAGCTTAAGAAAAAGGTTAATACCATGATGGAAAAGTATCCTTTGTTTGCATAAAATCTTGTTTTTCAAATTTGGCACAATATTTAACCCTATGTAAAATAGATTTTAACCTTCCTGTGTTTGTAAAATGAGGAAATTTAATTAACTTAGCTATTGTGTAAAACAATGCATTTTGTTACTATTGCGTTTGCTAATGAGTAAACTTTTCAAAATAATCTTAATATCCTTTCTAACATTCTTTGTTACTGAAACTTCTTTTGCGCAAAGAAAAGGAGAAAATTATCATGAGAACCAAAATCCTTTTGGTAAAAAAAGTAAGGAGAAGAAAAATCAAAGTAAAGCTCTTTCAAAAAGAGGCGGTGGAGGTTTATTTAAAAAGAAGCATAGTGCCGGCAATGCAGATGCATTTGCTAGTAATAGTATGCGCGGTAAAAAAGGATTTTTATCCAAAATATTTAGTGGAGGCGGCTCAAGTTCGAAAAACGCTTCATTAAGAAAAACACGTCCAGGTAAAACCCAAGATAGAGAACAGGCTCAACTGTTTAAAAGAAATAGAACGAAGAATAAAAAGAATAACAGTGGTTTCTTGCATCACCAAAACAAAGAAAGAAGCGCTAAAAGAAAAAGAGGTAACGCTGTTTTCAGTAAAAAGAAAAGATAGTGAATCTTTATTTAACTTATACCTACAAATTAGTTAAATCATTAAGTCCCTCCGAAAAAGGTTACGTTAAAAAGTATTTCAATAACCAAACTCGACGTGAGTCTAGCTTTATAGAGTTTATTAATTATTTAGATTCGTTAGAAAACATAAATGTGCTAAAATCGAATGAAAGTGATGTACTTGTTAAATATACTATTATTTCAGAAGATTGTTTTTATTCATTGCTAAATGCAATTGAGAAGTATCATTCCTCAAGTTCAAAAGAAATAAGAAAAAATCTAAACATCATAGAGATTTTAACCGAAAAAAATTTACCCAATCAACTGGATAAAGTAATTACAAAATCTAAATCCCTCGCTGATAAAGAAAAAAAGAACAATCTATACGCCGAGATCTGCGATTGGGAAATTGCTATTCTTGGTCAAAAACCACCTACCGAAAAAACACTTAAAGCCTTTGAACAAATTTTTGATTCATTAGATAAAAGGATTGGTAAATAATAAATTAATAGTAGTAATAATAAATACGCCTTAACCTAAACACTACTTTGCATGCATGTACAATAGCTGTATAGGTCAACTAATTGAAAGGATGTGTTGGAGTGAGTATAAGCGTATTTCCTAAAAATAATATTAGTACTTTTGTGTTTATTGGTCCCGTAGTTCAACTGGATAGAATCTCAGATTCCGATTCTGAGGGTTGGAGGTTCGAATCCTCTCGAGGCCACGATTTGAAATTAGTAATTTAGCCCCATAAAACTTGGGGCTATTTTATTTTATTGGAGGAATTAAATCGGGATTTGTTCTTTCAATTTCTTGAGTAATAAAAACAAATTCTTTCACACTTAATTGCTCAGCACGTTTATCAAAAATGGGATTGCAAATAATTTCTTCGCTTAACATTTCGCGTAAACCATTTCGTAACATTTTTCTACGTTGATTAAATGCAGTTTTAACCACTTTAAAAAACAGCACTTCGTTACAATCTAATTTTTTTACATTGTTTCTTTTTAAGCGTATCACACCTGAGTTTACTTTTGGTGGCGGATTAAAAACTCCAGGGCTCACAGTAAATAAATATGAGATATCAAAGTAAGCTTGTAGTAGCACGCTCAAAATACCATACTCTTTACTTCCAGGTTTTTCTGCAATACGTTTAGCAACTTCTTTTTGAAACATCCCAACAACGTATTCAACTCTATCTCTATACTCCAAAACACGAAACATAATTTGTGTAGAAATGTTGTATGGGAAATTTCCAATCACATTAAAATTGTTCTTTGTAATGGTGTTGAGGTCGTAATGTAAGAAGTCGCAAAAAATAAAATTTTCAGCTTGGGCAGGATGATTTTGTTTTAAATAAGCAATCGATTCTTCGTCCAAATCTAAGCCATAAAAACCAGTTGTTTTTTTAAGTAAAATAAAATCGGTAAGCACACCGGTACCAGGTCCAATTTCTAATAAATCATCTTTGTAAGCATCAGCAGGTAATGATTCTACAATACGTTCTGCAACTCGTTTGTCGTGTAAAAAATGTTGACCTAAATGTTTTTTGGCTCTTACCGGCTGCATAAGCGTTAATTAAACTATTTGTAATAATGTACGAAATGCTGCAAATTTACCACTAAATTTTTCGGTGTGTTCTTTTTGCAAAGAAGGAGCATGTTCAGTTTTGTACCTGTTATAATCCTCCATCGTTTTAAAAGTATACTGCACAGAGTAGGTTGCACCTTCATCATCAGCTAATATTTTTACTACTTGATGGCCAACAAAACATCTAGTGTTTAATACATCAGGAATATGCTTAGTTTTCATCCAATGCAACCATTCTTCTGCAATGGCGGCATCCATATTTAGTGTTACGTTGTAAATATACATATTGTTAAAATTTCGCGTAAAGAATTGTTTTCATGTGTGTAATGTTTAATTACTAGTATCTCCTCTAAGTTTTCTGAATCTTTTTCTAGCTTCAATGGTGTACACGCTTGCTGGATATTTAGTAAGCATTTCCTGATAAATATCTTTGGCCTTTGCTGTATCGTTTAAAGTGTAGTGATAAATTTCTGCAATTTTGAATAGGGCATCGTCTCCAAATATTTCCTCGCCATAAGCGTCAACAACACGTTGAAAAGCTTCAATAGCTTCTTTAGTTTTTCCTTGCTTCGAGAAAATAATTCCTTTTTTGTAATAAATATCATCAGCTAAACTATGCTCTTCAAATACAATGTTAATCGAATCTAATCGAGTAATTGCTTCTGCCATTTTATTTTGAATAATAAGTAAATCAGCAGAGGAAAACATTTGTAAGGGAACTACATTGGTGTCAATGTTAATTGCATCGCCAATTACTAAAGATAAATCCATTGCATCATTAGCGATTAATTTAGAAGTTGCACCTTTTAAAACATCTAATTGCGCTTTCGACCAATTAAAATCCCCATTGTAGTATGAAAGTTTAGCGTTTCTAAATTTTGCTTCTTGCCCTACTGGATCATATTTGTATGATTTCTCAACTTGTGAGTAAAGTAACGATGCATCCCAAATATTTCCGGTAATTAAAGTTACGTCACCTAAATCTAATTTACATTCGGCTTGAATCATTTTTTCTATCCCAGGCGCAGTGATTGCTTCGCTCAGTATATCAATTGCATTGGCCAAATCATTTAAGTAGTATGCTTCTAAGTTGGCAAGTTTGCGCATTAGCGGAACAGTAAGTTGATTTACTCCAAATTCAGTAATAGTTGTTTTTAGTTTTGTTTTTAATTGCACTAAATCTTCTTTTGTGTAAGTGCGTTGCTTCACAATTTTCTCGTACTGTGCATTTGAAGATTCTATATAAGCCTGGTTATAATTGTAATTATCTTTTCCTTTTTCTAGCACATAATTGTAACATTTTTCGGCTACATCATAGGCTTCATTAGTTACGCATACCTTGCCTAATTCCATTAATCTAAAACCATCTTCTTTATTTCGTTTATCTAAGGCTTTACTTTGTACAAATGCCCCGTCAAAATCTTTTTGCTGCATTTGAATGAAAATCAAAAATTCAGAGTAAATAGTTTTAGAAGGATTAGACTGAATACGTTTTTGTAATTCTTGTTTTAAAATCGGGTTGTTGAATCCACCTTTTTCATCATCGTAACCTAAACTGTTTTGTAAATTATTTTGCACACTAACTAATTCGCTCTCTCTAAAATCAAGTGCATCAAGGTACTCGTTAATCATTGCTTTTAAATCGCCTTTTTCTTTATAGATTTCAGCTTTCTCATAAAAGTAAGGATAGCTGTTGTTGTTATATTTAGCGCCTTTTAAAAATGTTTGTATTGCATAATCAAACTGCTTTACTGTTTTAAATGCATTTGCAAGCGATGCAATTTGATTGTAATCATTGGGCAATTCTTTAATTGCTTTTTGATATTGCTCTTCACATTTTTTCAGATCATTATCAGCTCTGTACAATTCGCCTAAATCCACGTAAAGCGAAACAGATTCAGGAAGTAACCTAATTTGTTTCTTAATTACTTTTTCAGCTTTCTTTTTATCATCGGTTTTTAAAAGGCAAGTTAAATAATACTCATAGTAGGAGTAAGGGTTTTTATCATACAGCTTTTCGTAATATACAATTGCTTTGTCGTATTCTTTATCGTTATAGTATTGCAGCGCTAATTGGTCGTTAGTAGATGCAGGTTGTGCGACCAAACTGCTACTAAATACAAGCAGATTTAAAATAAAAACCAATATGTATTTACTTCGATTCAATTTTGTAGCTTGTAATTAATTTTTCAATTTCGTTGTTGTACTTATCAAATGTGTCAATGCTTTCTTTAGCAAGTTGATAATTGTTTTGTAAAACCTCATTCATTTTTTCAGCTTCCATTTTCTCAATGGTATAAAATTCAAATGCTCTTTCATCTTCAACTAAATTCTTTTTAAGGTCCGATGAAAGTTTAAGCAATTGCTCTCGACTATATTGCGCATCTTTTAAAATGTAATTGATATTACCTTGCAAAAAAAGTAAAGGATCATTTACTGTTTGGTATTTTTTTAAGGTGTTTAAGTAAGTAACAGAAAGTGTGTCCTTAATGTTTTCTCTCATCCATTTTATGTTGTTGTTGTAGGAGGAAATACTTCTCGCTATTTTTAATGTGTCGATAGACGAAAAAACGGCAATTTTTTTATCGAGTTCAATTTTTAGGCTATCCAATGTGCTTATTTTTTCTTTGTGCCTGTCAGGATTGCTGCAAGAAACAAAAAGGGCGGACAGTCCAATTAATACTATAAAAAACAGGCTTTTCATAAGTACTAAAAGTAACAAAAATTATTGCTGTATTTCCAAGTTTAGAAAAATTAACCTTTACTGTTTTTAGGAGTTTTTGAGAATTAAAATTGGCGTATTAATTGTATATTTGTTCTCATGAAGTTATTATTTTCATTTATACTATTCTGTGTTTTTTCCTTCGTATCAACAGCCCAAACAGCTGATAATACAGCTAAGTTAAAAGCGTTACAAGATAAAAAGGCCGATTACCACAAACGTACCGAAGGAGTTTCGGATGGTTTTAGAATTAAAATCCATTTTGGATCAGATAGGGTAAAAGCAATGGAAGTAAAATCAAAATTTTTAAGCAAATACAACAATTATGGTGCTTACGACGAGTATCAGCAGCCTAATTTCGTAATTCTTGTTGGAGATTTTAAAACAAAACCAGAAGCATACGGTTTTTTAAAGGAAATACAAGCTGATTTTCCAAATGCTTTTATTGTGAA
>CANJJP010000091.1 GCA_947474485.1 Bacteroidota bacterium
AATAAACAATGCAACTACTACACTCATAAACATATAAGCAGGCATGTTTTCATTTTCACGAAAAGTATATCCAACACTATCTTCAGTATCTGTATTAAAATAACGGAGTAAATAAGACAATACAAAAGCTAAAGCTGGAGCTTCAAGCAAACCAATAGCCATATATTGCGTGTTCGTCAATTTTGATTTCACATCACGTGTCATGAAAATCAAAAACTGCTTAATTTTATTTGGGATTTTAAAAGTACTTTCAGGAATAGCAGAATGTTCTTCTATTTTTTCTAATTTACTTTCAATTAATTCGGTGTAATGTCCATTCCACTCGCTTGGTGTAAACTTACGCGTGGCAGTTTGGTTTCCGTATTCATCCACAACCTTTGTTTCAATGATGTTGAATATTAATTCTGGGTTTACGTTACCACAACTAATACACTCACTCTCTTCAGAGTTAACATGATGCACTAATCTTTTAAAGTAAATAACAGCATCAACCGGATTTCCATAATACACAGGATAACCACCCACATCAAGGATTTTTAGCTTATCAAACATTTTGAAAATCTCTGAAGAAGGTTGATGAATTACAACAAATACTAACTTACCTCTTAGAGCAAGTTCCTTCAGTAAGTCCATAATGTTTTCAGAATCTCTTGATGATAAACCAGAAGTAGGCTCATCCACAAACAACACTGCTGGCTCACGTATTAACTCTAAACCAATATTTAAACGCTTGCGTTGTCCACCCGAAATTGTTTTTTCTAAAGGTGAACCAACTTTTAAATCTTTGGTGTGCTCTAAACCCAAATCAGTTAAGGTTTTCATAACCATTGCTGATATTTTATCATCAGCATAGTTTCCAAAACATAACTTGGCATTATAGAATAAATTTTGATAAACGGTAAGTTCCTCAATCAACAAATCATCTTGAGATACGTGACCAATAACACCTTCAATTTTATCGCTCTCAGTATGTATGTTTATACCATTGATATAAACACCACCACCACTTGGAATTTCTTGCCCGTTAAGTACATTTAGTAAAGTTGACTTACCTGCACCTGAGCCTCCCATAATACCAATAAGCTTTCCGCTTTCTTCTGCAATATTGATATTACGTAAGCCTAATTTACCGCCTTTAAATTTGTATTCAAGGTTTTTAGCAACAAACGAAATTTTAGATTGAGTGTTATCCGATAAAAATTTAGAGATAATATCACTATAGTAAATCGGCTTAACTTTAGTACTTCTTAAGGAAGAACCTGGAGTTAATAAATAAACTTTTTCGGGAGCAATTGCTTGTCCGTTTAAGACTAACTCTTGCGCACCAACGAGTTTTAGAATGTACATGCCAACACTTGGCACATTCATTACCCAAACTTCAATTTCATTATTAAAAGAATCGCAAATAACTTGTTTAACATTTTGTCGCCCAAAAGCAGTATCATTATTGATTACCAATAAATGTGAGGCATCAGGATAAATGGAAGATTTGTCTTCAACAAATGATTTTAGGTTTCCAAATTCCTCCATCGAAATATTGAAGGTGTCGGCAACTGTAGAAACAAATTCATATTCTTGTTCAGAAATTTCGGCAGAGGAAACAATAAACTCTAGGATTCGAATAAGCACAATCACTTTTTGATCCTGCTCTAATTCTTTATTAATCTCAGTACAGATTTTTAAAACCTTAACCGAGTTTACAGAAGTACGTTTTGCTGAGCCGTCTTTCTTTTTTGAAACTTGATGATGACTTTCGAGGTATTCGTCAAATAAAGCAAGGTATTTATCTACCAACTCTTGATTTAATTGTTGCTTTAAAAAAGATTGTACAATGTTTCTACCTGTATTTGTAACGCCATCAACTTTAGCTATGATAGCAAAAAGTTGCATTAAGGCTCGGAGTATTCGTTCACTCATATAATTTGCTTATAGCATTAAATATAAGCATGCAAGATAATTATTTTAACTGAAAAATAAACAAATTAAATCTTATATATTAGTGAATAATTAAACAGATTGTGTTTAATTATTTTAATTAGATTAATTGTCCCTAGTGTTTGAATTTCAACTATATAAGATCGTATGGGCGGATAAAATCGTCAAAATCAATTTTTCCAACTTGCATTGAATTCAATTTATTCGTATCCATTCTTTTTAAGTCGGCTATAGTTATTCTTTTTGAATCAATAGAACGTGTTAGTGCTTTTACACATAATAGTTTTTGTAGCTTTTGACTTGTTTTTAGCGATTCATTCGCATCTTGTTTTCCTAGGTAAATGTTTTCGAAGTAGTTCATATGTAGATGTTTATTATTTATCGAGTGCAAAAGTAGATACTCATTGTTAGGATAATCTTCCTTTTGTCTGATGAAATTGTTAATTAATCGTTACAAATAGGGTTTCAGAATAATAAAAATTAATATTATATGGAAAATCGAAATAAATAGTTTACTTTTGTGCTCGATAAAGGGTGAATAATAGTCTGCTCCTCTAAAAGTACTCGTCGGCCCGTGTTTGGCACAATTGACTACTTGATTTTTCTGCACGACTGTTTAGGCTCTTAAACAGTTTATTAATTAAAACAAATTTAAATGACATTTGAACAATTTGGTCTAGACTCTAGACTTCAACAAGCCATTTCAGAAATGGGCTTCACATCTCCTACGCCTATCCAGCAACAAACGCTTGCTAAATTGCTAACCGAAAAAACTGACTTAATTGGTTTAGCACAAACAGGAACAGGAAAAACAGCAGCATTTGGATTACCAATGCTACACAACATTAACCCTGAAAGTAAAACTATTCAAGGTTTAGTACTAAGTCCAACCCGCGAATTAGGAATGCAAATTTCTAAAGACATGGTAAACTACGGTAAACACATGAAAGGTTTAAAAGTAGTTGCAGTGTATGGCGGTGCGCGTATTGATCAACAAATTAAAGACATTCGTAACGGATGCCAAATAATTGTTGCAACTCCAGGACGTTTAGTAGATTTAATCGAGCGTAAAGCAATCGATTTAAGCAATGTGCAAATCACTGTTTTAGATGAAGCAGATGAGATGTTAAACATGGGCTTTAAAGATGATTTAGATTTTATCTTAGATAAAACTCCTAAAACAAAAAACACTTGGTTGTTTTCTGCAACTATGCCACGTGAGGTAGCACAAATAGCAAAACGCTATATGGAAAACCCAATGGAATTAAGTGCAGGTAACAAAAACGAAGGTGCTGAAAACATTGAACACATTTATTATGTAGTACAAGGAAGAAATCGTTACGCAGCATTAAAGCGTGTAGTAGATTCTAATCCTGATATTTTCGGAATTATATTTTGTAGGACCAGAGCAGAAACTCAAGAAGTTGCTGATGGTTTAATTAAAGATGGCTACAGTGCAGATTCTTTACATGGAGATTTATCTCAATCGCAACGTGATTTTGTAATGAAACGTTTCCGTGCTAGAAGCTTGCAAATGTTAGTTGCTACTGATGTTGCAGCTCGTGGTATTGATGTTAACGATATTACTCACGTAATCAACTATAACTTACCTGAAGAAACGGAAAACTACACACACAGAAGTGGTAGAACTGCACGTGCTGGTAAAAAAGGTAAATCAATTGCTATTGTTACTTCTAAAGATTTAGGAAGAATAAGAGATATTGAGCGTATCATTAAAAAAACATTCACTAAAGGAAGTATTCCTACAGGTGTTGAAGTGTGCGAGCGTCAGTTACTTCACCTAGTTAACAAATTACATAATGTAACTGTTAACGAAAAAGAAATTGAATCTTTTTTACCAAAAATTTATGATGAGTTAGCTGATTTAAGTAAAGAAGAAGTTATTAAGCGTTTCGTTTCTGAAGAGTTTAACCGTTTCTTAAATTACTATCAAAACCAACCTGATTTAGAAGAAGGAGCAAGCCGTGGCGAAAACAATCGTACATCACGTTTCTTCATTAACTTAGGTGAGTTAGATGGATTGAATCGTCAGAGCTTAAAAGATTTGTTGATGGATTTCTCTGGATTAGAAGGAAGAATGTTGTTCAACATAGAGGTGAAGAGCAGTTTTGCTTTCTTTGAAACTGAAACACAATTTGCTGAGAAGTTTTTAAACTTAAACAACGATGAGTTATTCTTTAACGATAGAAAAGTAAGTTTAGAATTATCGCAAAAGAAATCTCGCGAAGGTGGAAACTTTGAAAGACGTTCTGGTGGCGGTGGATACAAAGGTAATAGCGAAGGCGGATACCGTGGTGGAAATGGTGGCGGATACAAGGGTGGAAGCAGCGAAGGTGGATACCGTGGTGGAAATAGCGGTGGTGGATACAAAAGTAGAAGCAGCGAAGGCGGCGGATACAAAGGTGGAAGCAGCAGAGATGGAAATCGTGGCGGAAGTGGCGGTGGATACAAAAGCAGAAGCAGCGAAGGTGGAAACTTTAGCAAGCCAAGGGTATCTGAAAGAAGCAGAGAAAGATCTAATTAAGAATTAGCTTTTATAAATATAAAAAGAGGCTGCCTCAATTTTGAGACAGCCTCTTTTTGGTAATGTACTGAAAAATGGTTGGTGGTTTTCTCGAAAATAATTTGTAAAATGCACGCGTCAGTCTGAAGAGGAAGTAGGCTCTGTTGGAGAACAACCTAGCAGCAATAAGACTGAAGTTAATAAAGCAAGAAAAGGTAGTTTAATAGCTACCTTTTTTTATTCTTGCTGTTTAACCTCATGGCTAAAAAAAACTCACCTTTCGTTGGAGAAAAACATATACCATTTTATGAAGTCAATTCGATGTTTTAATGTTAATCCTCTGTGAAGATCAAGATGGTTTTTAAGATGACTAAAGAAGCCTTCGATTCCATTTGTTGTTGAAGGTATATTTGGATTGGATAAATAATGAAACATGTTAGGTAAAGCTCTTTTGATTGTATAATAAGAACGTCGAACTAATTTATGAGTGTACCAATAGCGACCAGTAGTTGGTTGATATGTTTTTTCCATTAAATAATTCTTGTGTTTTGCATACCATTGCTCTAATATTTTTGTCCAATAGATTTGATCATTCTGCGTTTTTATTTTCAGAAGCATCAGTACAATTTTTCTAAGCTCTATTGCGGACTCATGCTTTGGGAACCTTGTTAACCATAGTAAACACATCCTTTGGATATGAACCAGACAACGTTGAGCTAATACATCAGGAAGTGATTTTTTGATAGCCTTGAGTATACTTTTATGCCCATCGGTTGTAATACTTTCTATTTGAACTCCGAGCTTTATGAGATTATCTAAATCTTCTTTTATTTCGCTATAATGTTCACCATCTGTAAACCTTATTAGTTGAGTATATCCATCTTCATTATCCTGATAACAAACCATGCAAAACTTCTCAAAATAAGTTGCGTCCATTCTTAAATTAACTTTCTCACGTTTTATAATTTTCACGCATGGAGATTGTTCAAGAAAAATATAGAAAGTGCGTTGAAGTGTATCTTTTGATAAGCCACTATCTCGACTTAAAGTTCTATAAGTCTGTCTCTCCAAAACCCATTTCTTGAACCATATAAATCGATTTTCTAAACGTTGATTTGGGTCGTTTCGAGTAAATAAAATATCACAATTTTTGCACTTAAATCTTTGCTTATTTTGTCGTTTCCCCCAACGAATAACTTCCAAACTTCCGCATGCCCAGCAGCGCTTTTTTTTGATTTTTTCATATACAAAAAAAGTTTAGTGAAACGACTTTCACTAAACTTTCTTCTACACCTTTCCCATCAATGGGTTCGGAGGGATTTACCAACTATTTTTCAGTATTATGCCTCTTAATAAATAATATACTCGAAAGGCATTCTTGCCTGCACACCTTTCATCTTAAGTAAGTCTCTTAAATGTTTAATGTACTTATATGATTCACCAAGGTTTTTAGTCATTATTTTTGTTTCAGTTTCTGCTTCTACCTTTCCTAAAATTTCATCTAATGGATTTTTTTGTTTAGGGTAATTAACGATGCTGCAATTATCAAGCTTAGCTTTCTTTTTTGCATAACTAATGGCTGCATCTAATCCACCCATTTCATCCACTAAATTAATTTTTAATGCATCTGCACCGCTCCAAACGCGGCCTTGACCAATGCTGTCAACATCTGCTTGTTTCATTTTACGACCTTCAGCAACACGTTTTGTAAAAACATCATAAACATCTTCTACACCTTTTTGAATGTAAGCACGCTCTTCTTCTGTTACTCCACGATAAAGAGTACCAACATCCGAGTGTTTGTTTGTATTAACGGTGTCAATTGTAATTCCTAATTTTTCAGAAAGCATTTTTTGTGCATTTGGCATCATTCCAAACACACCAATAGAACCTGTGATGGTATTAGGTTGCGCAAAAATACGATCGGCAGCACAAGCAATATAATATCCACCCGATGCAGCAACATCACCCATTGATACAATAATAGGTTTAGATAGTTTTGCTAAGGTAACTTCTCTCCACATTACATCACTTGCTAATGCGCTTCCACCTGGCGAGTTAACACGTAATACAATTGCTTTTACATTCGCATCTAAACGCGCATCTTTAATCGCTTTTGCTATACGGTCAGAGCCAATGGTGTTATCATCACCTTCTCCGCTTTCGATAGAGCCAACAGCATAAATAACTGCAATTTTATCTCCATTTTTCTCTTTTATTTTTTTGAACGGATTTTCTTCTTCA
>CANJJP010000092.1 GCA_947474485.1 Bacteroidota bacterium
ATTCAGATGAATACATGGTTTTCTATTTTACTTAAGACAAAGATACATAAGATTTCTATGTATAATACAGTTGGGTAAAAAAATTTCATAAGTAATTGATAATTAAAGTTAAAAAAATTTCATAAGTAAGTTTATTTCAAAATTAAATTGAAAAGCAGCTCTCGTCTCACTTTAGAATCATTATTTTTTTATTCTAAAATTATACAAATCTGTGTGATAAACCATTTTAAGAACTCAGTCTTTTGACAACAAATAAAATGAAATGATTAACTCTTAATTTAATTAGTGGTACTTGTTAAAAATCTCCCAGCTCTTTTCATAAGCTGCAAATAATGCATCATTATTTAATCCTAAATCTGTTGATATAGAATTAAAATAGGTAAGTACATCTTCTGTTGCAATATTTCCTGTTAAATCATCTTTCGCCATTGGGCAACCACCAAAACCATGTATAGCTGCATCGTAACGTAGGCAACCATTTTCGGCTGCAGCCTTTATTTTCTCTATGCTATTTTCTTTGGTAGAGTGTAAGTGCGCACCAAATTCTACATCTTTAAATGCAGGAATTAAATGTTTAAATAAGTATGAAATGTTTTCGGGATTAGAAACACCTGTTGTATCTGCTAAGGCAATAATTCTAATTCCCATGCTGTGTAATTTAGCAGCCCAGTTCATAGCTATCTCGCTGCTCCACTCATCATTGTATGGATTGCCAAATGCCATTGAAATATATACAACTAACTCTTTATTGTTTTTTACACACAGGCCTTGAATTTCTTCTACACGCAAAAGTGATTCGGCAATACTTGAATTAGTATTACGTTGCTGAAATGTTTCGGAAATAGAGAAGGGGAAACCTAAGTATTTTATTTCATCAAACACAACAGCGTCTTGTGCTCCACGTGCATTAGCAATAATTGCAAGTAGTTTGGATTTGGTAGAAGATAAATCAAGTTTCTTTAAAACATCAGCAGTATCCTGCATTTGCGGAATTGCTTTCGGCGAAACAAAGCTTCCAAAATCAATAGTGTCAAAGCCAACTTTTAAAATAGCATTTATATAATCTGCTTTTAATTGTGTTGGTATCATTTCCTTAATGCCTTGCATGGCATCGCGCGGACATTCGATTAATTTTATCATGCTTGAGCTAGAATTTTTTGATTAATACGTTTTATTAAGGCAGGTCCTTCGTAGATAAATCCTGTATACAGTTGAATTAAACTTGCGCCTGCATTTAGTTTTTCTATTGCGTCTTCTGCACTATGTATTCCGCCCACACCAATTATTGGGAAAGCTCCGTTTGATTTTTGGTGTAAATATTTAATTACTTCGGTACTTCTTTTAGTTAATGGTTTTCCGCTTAAGCCACCTGCACCAATAGCTTCTACTTTTGCTTTATCGCTGGTTAATGGTTCGCGAGCTACGGTGGTGTTAGTTGCAATAACTCCTGCAATTTTTGTATCGGCAACAATGCTAATGATATCATCTAATTGCTCGTTAGTTAAATCAGGAGCAATTTTTAAGAATACTGGCTTAGGCTTTTGTTTTTGATTGTTTAACGCCATTACCTTATTTAACAAATTAGTTAATGGTTCTTTATCTTGCAGCGCTCTTAAGTTTGGTGTATTAGGCGAACTTACATTTACAACAAAATAATCTACCACATCAAATAAAGCGGTAAAACAATATTCGTAATCTTTATCCGCATCTTCATTTGCAGTTACTTTGTTTTTGCCAATATTACCTCCAATAATAAGTTCCTTGTTTTTTCTTGCTTTTAGTCTAATAACAGCATCATCTACTCCACTGTTATTAAAACCCATTCTATTAATAATAGCCTCATCTTGAGGTAAACGAAATAAACGTGGTTTATCATTCCCTGGCTGTCCTTTTGGGGTTAATGTGCCAATTTCAATAAATCCGAAGCCTAAATCGCCCAATTCTTCAAATACTTTGGCATCTTTATCTAATCCAGCAGCCAAACCAACTGGATTTGGAAAAGTTAAGCCAGCAACTGTCCTTTTTAATCGTGGATCTTCAATTTTGAACTTTTTGGACATCATTTTTCGGATAAAACGGAACTTCATCCAAAATTTTAGACTATCGAAGGTAAAATAATGCACTTTTTCGGGGTCGAATCGAAAAAGTATAGGCTTTAGTATTGATTTGTACATAATATTGTGCAAATATAAGAGTAATTTGTGGGAAATTAAAGTAGGTTTTATATCTAATAATGAGATAGTTACATAATTTTTGTGTTTTTTTTTGTTTTTTTCTTTGCGGGAATAAAAAAAGCTATACATTTGCACAAAATTCAAAAAACCTGAAATCAAAATGAAAAAAGTATTTACATTAATCGCTATCGCTGCAGTTACTGCTACTTTCGTAGCTTGTGGTCCTAGCAAAGAAGATTTAGAAAAAGCTGAAAAAGCTAAACAAGATTCAATCGCTATGGCTGATTCAATCGCTAACGCTGATGCAGCTGCTAAATTAGCTGAGCAAGCTAAAGCTGATTCAGTTGCAATGGTTGAGCAAGCTAAAGCTGATTCAACTCGTATCGCTGATTCTATTGCTGCTTTAAAACCATCAAAGAAGAAGTAATTAGCCTCTGGGTTAAAAACAAAAAAGTCGCCACTTGGGCGACTTTTTTGTTTTATACTATTTCTTAATTTACTTTGAGTATAATAATTCACGCGCATTATTTAATGCAGCTTCGCCGGGCTTACCGCTACTTAGCATTTTAGCAATTTCGTTTACCCTTTCTTCAGCGCTAATTGTTTTGATTTTTGAAATAGTTTTATCACTGCTATCGTCCTTGTAAACAAACAAATGATTGTCCCCTTTAGATGCAATTTGCGGCAAATGTGTAATGGAAATTACTTGCATATCTGTTCCCATCGCTTTTAAAATAATTCCGATTTTATCTGCTACATCTCCCGAAACACCTGTGTCAATCTCATCAAAAATAATGGCTGGTAATGAGGTTAGTTTAGCAACCATCGCTTTAATACACAACATTAAACGTGAAAGTTCGCCGCCTGATGCAACCTTATGAAGTTCTTTAAAATCGTTGCCTTTGTTGGCAGAGAAAAGGAATTTCAAGGTATTTAAACCATTTGTATCCAATTCGGATTTTTCGTTTAATTCAATTTTAAAAATGGCATTGGGCATCGAAAGTTGTTCTAACATTTCTTTAATCCCTTTTTCAATATTCGGTAGCGCTTCATTTCTTTTTTTAGAAATTGCTTTAGCTAAATCAGTTGTTTTTTTGAGTGAAGTGTTTAATTGCTTTTCTAATCGGGCTACCTCTTCATCAAAGTTTTCAATTGTATTAATTTTTTCTTCAAACTCCTCTTTTAGTTTTAGCAATTCAGCTTCCGAATTTGCCCCGTGTTTTTTTAGTTGTTTGTTGTATGCGTCAATACGATCATTTACAATTCCTAATTTCTCTGGGTCAAAAATTACTTTGTCATTTAAGTCAGCACTTTCTTCCGCAATATCTTTTAACTCTGCAATAGCAGCATTAATACGTTTGTTTAATTCTTCGTATTTATCTCCGTATTTTGTAAGCTGACTTGCAATTGATTTTAATGAATTTATTTTTGTAACAGCGCTTTCATTATCTCCATTAAGTGCTTCAAAAATAACATGGAGATTAGCTTTTATTGATTCAGCATTTTCTAATGTTTCGCTATCGGTTTCCAGCTGCGCTAACTCTTCATCAACAGGAGATAACTCATCTAGCTCTTTAAATTGAAATTGTATGTAGTCCAATTCCTTTTTTAATTGCGTTTCTCTTTCTTTTAATTCGTTAAGCTGTTTTTTGTTTTTGGCATATTCAACAAATGCTTCATGAAACTGAACTAGTTCAGTTTTGGTATTAGCAAAACTATCAACAATCTTAAATTGAAATGACGATTGGTTTATTAAAAGTGTTTCGTGTTGTGAGTGAACATCAATTAATTTTTCGGATAAGCTTTTTAATACACTTAAGTTAACAGGTGTATCGTTTATAAAGGCTCTTGATTTTCCTTCGCTGCTAATTTCTCGTCGAATGCTAGTTTCTTTTTCGAAATCAATATCGTTTTCGGCAAAAAATGCGTTTAATTGATATTCGCTTATATCAAACACACCTTCAACAATACATTTTTTTGTTTTATCGTAAAGTGCATCGGTTTCGGCTCTATTACCAAGCACTAAACCAAGTGCTCCTAATAAAATAGATTTACCTGCACCAGTTTCTCCAGTAATTACAGTAAAGCCTTTAGGAAAAGCAATGGTGCTTTCCTTTATGAGGGCATAATTTTTAATACTTAGTTGTTTAAGCATATCGGCACTAATTTCGGTAATTATAAGCCAAAAAGGAATTTAATTTTTCAACAAAATTCATTGTATCTTTGCGCATGAAATCAATGATTTCTCTAAAAACGGAATATGAAAATTTTTGTTGTTAAATATTTGGTGTTGTTGGCGGCTTTAATAAGCTCTATTTATGTGTTGATGGTAAAACATTCGTTTTCTAAAAACATGTTGTATTTAGTAATAGGCTTAACAGTACTTTTTTTAATTCTACAAATACTGGATTATTTCATGAGCCGTAAAAAGGAAGATATGCCTGCAAATGGCTACGTGTATTTTACCAATGGATTTGTGACAAAAAAAATAATTCGCATCGGGGCATATATAATTGCAACTGTAGTATTGTTGATTTCGGGGAATAAGGTAATGTTGTTTGGCATTGTATTGTTAGGGCTTATGGTTTCTGAAATCATTATGCTAATTCTTGAACTAAAAAATGGCAACTACTTTATTTATTTTGACGATAAGGCCATTGTTGTAAATTTTGAAAGCAAGCGATTGTTTCCTTCACATGTGACTGAAATAGCATTTAGATTCGATATTTTTTACCTAACACTTAAAAATGATCATGTTCGTATGATTGTTTTAAGCAAGTTGAAGGAAGAAGATATACCTCGATTTAAAGCTGAATTTATAAGCTGGGCAAATCAAAATAATTTACCGTTTACTCATGAATCAAAAGAAAAATTAGGGCTCATACCAATTACAACAATAAATTAGTCCAACATGCTTGTTCTTTTTCATCAATACATCCTCAAAAAATAGTTCCGTAGTTATAACTATGCAACGATTTTTTTCGTCGTCTTGATAAAAATCCCTGCGCATCTTTGAACCAATTTATAATTGTAATTGGTATTATTTAGTAGGCTTCTTGTAAATTTCTGATTTCATTATTCCCATTTTATTAAAAAAGTGGGTAAACGAAGTCCCTAAAACTCCCATTCCGTATTTCGCACTTCTTCTAAAATTAATAGATGATGCATCGTCGAAATATTTAGTAGGGCATGTAACTTCAGCAATATCAAAACCTGCATAAAAAATTTGTGAAATCATTTGATTATCAAAAACAAAATCATCGCTATTAGCATGATAGTTTATTCCTTGAATTATTTCCTTAGAAAATGCACGGTAACCTGTGTGGTATTCGGAAAGTTTTTGATTGATTAAAATATTTTGAGCAAGTGTTAAGCATCGATTAAAAATGTACTTGTACATTGGCATTCCACCCTTTAAAGCGCCTTTTCCTAGTATTCTAGAGCCAAAAACTGCAGGGTAAAGTCCGCTTGCAATCATGTGTGACATAGAAGGAATAAGCATAGGTGTGTATTGATAATCGGGGTGAAGCATAATAACAATATCAGCTCCTAGCTCCATAGCTTTGTCGTAGCAAGTTTTTTGATTTCCGCCATAGCCTTTATTTTGCTCGTGTCGAATAACATGCTTAATGCCTAAGGATTTGCCCAGCTCACTTGTATTGTCTTTACTGTGGTCGTCAACCAACACAACATCATCTACGATATCGAAAGGTATTTCGTCGTAAGTTCTTTTAAGTGTTTTAGCAGCATTGTAAGCAGGTAAAACAACAACTATTTTTTTTCCATTAATCATACAAGGAACAAAAATAGTAAAATTAACCCCTAAAAAAAGGTCTTTTTCAATTATTTAAGTCTTAATTGGAATAAATGATAACGTGTAACAACTAATATATTACTAGCACTTTCATTTTCATCCAAAATGATGCTTACCACATACAGGCCAATAGTTAAATTTTGTTCATTTAAGCATGAAATGAGTTCATTGGAACTGCTATTAAATCATGTCTAATTTATCCCAATTCAACAGTATATAAAATTTATGATAAATGAATATTTTCTTGCAATTAAGGCTTTACGAAACTTGCTGACAATAAAAATTAATTCGCGAAAAAGCAGGGCATTTATCTTCCTTCAACCAGAAAGAGTCGGGCTTTCATTCTATCTAATGCTTTAAAACTACAAGTTGGATCAGCGATTGAGTAATAAGCATTATGCAAACAACAGGTGTAAATATCTGGAGCTAGTTTTCCAGATTTCTTTTCCTTTAGTTGTTTTTCGGTTGTTTTAACTACTGAAAAAGTTTCTTCGTTACAGCCATATTCCATAAAAACTTCATCAGTTAAGCCTTTAAACATCATTGCCATGTATCTTCCATTAGGCATTTTTGTTACTGCCATTTTTTCGAAAGTAATGTCGTTTCCTGTGGTTGAATAAATGAAATACAAAGTATCGCCTACGGC
>CANJJP010000093.1 GCA_947474485.1 Bacteroidota bacterium
ATTGTTGTATAAGGTGTTCCTGTTGGATTTAATTGTTCAAAAAAGAACATGTGTTCTTGTCCTTCTTCAACCACTTCGTTTGAAATTGAATCAGCTGGGGTTTTAGTTTCATCCAGTAAAATAATTTCAGCTAAGTAAGTTGTTGAGTCATTCAAAGTGATTAATGAATCTACTGCGTTTGGTAAAAAACCACCGGCGCTTCCTCCGTCACCATCTGCATCCTTAAAAATAAAAGGAGAGCCTATAATTTGATTTCCAGTTATTGAGTCTTTAATATAAATCTTCATGGTTGTAATTACTTCTCCTTGGTTTGTTGGAGCAGGATTAGTTGGCGCTGGATCCTCCTTTTTGTCTTTTTTGCAAGCCGCAAAAACTAATAAGCTCAGGACTACAATTGTCATGATTTTTGTTTTCATTTTTTTCATTTTTAGTTTATTAACTTATCTTCACTTTAGCTTTTACATTTCTCACTGCAGTTGAAAAAATGGCTGGCTAATTCTTTTTATCAAACACAGTAAAAGGAACATTCAGTCTAAATTGAATGTTTGTCCCAACTGCATTTGTGTAATATCTGAATCTGTCTAAATAATCTCTGTAAATTTTATTAGTAACGTTGCTTCCACTAATTCCAATTCCTAATTCTTGGTTTTTTACTTTTATTTTTGTTGCAACATCAAAGCCTACTAAATAGTATGAGCTTGGAGGCGCTACGTAGTCGCTGTTTTGAGGGATGCGCCATTGTTTAGTTATGTACTCAAAAGATGCTGAAGCGTATGTTTTCTTAAAACGTTTTGTGTCTTTTAATTTATAAGTTAAACTAGCCTCCACTCTATCAGAAGGCATCCAAACGAGCCAATCTTTGTTTGTTAAATCTTGTCCACGTAAAAACATTCCTTTTAATTGCACAAAAGTATTTTTCATAAACTCCACATTAATTTTATAATCAATTCCCGAAATCAATGCATCTGTTTGTTTATAATAAAATAAAGGAAAAGCACCTTTTATGGTAAGCTCCGGAACAGTTCCAGGACTCAAATAAATAAAACCCTTAAAATAATTTGAGTATGCTGTAATGTCTGCTTCAATACGTTTGTTTTTAAAACTGCCAGTGGTAATAAAACTATAACAGCGTTCTTGCTTTATTTTTTCATCCCCTTTTTCTATAGAAGCCGAACCATGGTGTAAGCCGTTTGAGTACAGTTCGTTTACAGCAGGTGCCCTCCAAGCAGTACTTAAATTGGTGAAAACATGAAAGTCATGTGTTGGTTTTAAAATCCATCCTGTATTTACACTTAAGTTTTTGAATTTTAAGAAGGGTGATTGTAATTCACTATTTTTATAATAATAGCTGTGCAAATATTTTTCATCGTAACGCACACCTAATTCTAATTCATAAGTGTGTTTAACATAACGCTCAATTGCAAATGCTCCCCAGGTATTATTAATAAAGTTAGGTATTAAATACCTACCCAAATACACATTAGTTTGGTTCATATAACTTGCCCCGTATGTTCCACGGAAAGAATTTATGTTATCGTGTTCCCATGCAATATCAATAGTTTTAGAGGTGATGCGGTAATCCAAATCAGCTTTTGTTGTATCATAAGAACTAGAGTTTTTAGGAATGTGTTTATCAAACTCCTTTCTAATATTGTATTGATACGCTGCTGTTACATACAATCGCGAGCGCATGCCTGTGTGCACATGGAATTTTGATTTTACTAATTCGTGCTCAATCTCTTGCTTTGGCCTTCCGATATAATAAGAGAAAGCAGCTAAACTATCTTGCGGTTTAGCACTTGCAAATGCAGATTTTAAATCAGTAAGATTGCCAATGTGCGCTCCACTAAAAACGCCGATGGTAGAATTAAACTGTGAGTAAAAGAACTCAATACCAATTTTCTTACGATGATAACCTAAGGTGTACGAGAAATTTTTTTCTTGTACTCCAGTGTTTTTTAAATAATACTCGGGCGTTTTCATATTGCCCCCTTTTTTAATAGTTCCTTGCACACGCCATGCAAAACCTTTCACCTTTTCAAAACTACCTTGCATAATACCTGATAATACTCCAGCTCTGCCATTCGACAGGCCAATTGCATTTATTTCACCTGTTACAGCAGTAGTATCCGGCAAAGCATCTGGTTCTAACAAAATGGCTCCAGCAATTGCATCACTTCCATAACGAACGCTCGCTGCACCTTTTACGATACTAATTTTCTTTGCTACAAACGGGTCGATTTCTGGTGCATGCTCATTGCCCCACTGTTGTCCTTCTTGGCGTATTCCGTTGTTTAAAATCAAAATGCGATAACCTTGCAAACCATGTATCATCGGTTTTGAAATACTTGCCCCTGTATTAAGTGTTGTTATTCCAGCGCTTCCTTTTAAAGCATCTGCGAGCGTTTTGCCTTTGGCTTTATCAATTTCTTCTTGTTTTATGTTATCAATAGTTTGCGTTGGTTTGTAATCAACTTTTTCAATAATTTCTACATCAGCTAATTCATGTAAGCTATGAGGCAGTTTAACATTAACACTCGCGTTTTTTGATAAATTTAGTATGATAGAAGTATCCGTGCAGCCAACGTGTATTATTCGAAGGGTGTATATGCCAAGACAAAGATTGTCGATTTTAAACTCGCCTTCTTCGTTTGTATTAGTGCTAAAATCAATTTCCTTAACCGAAACAATAGTATACTCCAAAGGCTCACCGTTGTCCTTATCGGTAATCTTTCCGCTTAGCGAATAGGGGCATTCCTGCGCAAAGCTGTTTGCGAAAACGAGGAGAAATAATACTGTTTTTATTAATATTCGCACTTTTTATGTACGAAGTAATTATTTATGGAACTGGATCATATCCGTGCGGCCCCCAGGGGTGGCACTTGAAAATCCTCTTTAAACTTAACCAGCCACCTTTTAGTGCCCCGTGCTTTTTTAATGCTTCAATACTGTATTGAGAGCAAGTAGGCTGAAACCTGCATGCAGCAGGAGTATGAGGGGAAATGACTGATTGGTAAAATTTAACCAATGCAATAAATAAATACTTCAATTTTTTTTATTTAACAATGAATGAATAACTCAGTACTGTTAAACTGTGGGTGGACCCCTTAGAAAAGAAAGAGTGGTAATAAAATTTGGAAGTGCTTCTTGATAAAACGAAAAGGAAATATCTTCACTACTTTGTTTTAATGGAGAGCAATCAATAATAAATTTGAAAACAGTAAAATAAACCGGAGTTTCAAATTTTTCTAAATCACAATTTTGAGTTGTATTGTCATTATTAAAAACATCCTCTAAAGCATTGCCAGAGCGCAATTCCTGAGTGTGGTTATGACCCATTAATTTATGAATATATACCTTTGGAAATGCTGTAAAAAGTACAACAGCCAAAAGCACAAAACTCATTATTATACGGATGTTCTTTTTCATTTATAGATACAAATATATAAAACAAATTTGATTTGCTCCAAATTTTGCATATTTGTATAAAATATAGCTTGCTATGACAGACACAATTTCAACACTATATACCTACTATTTACAAGCGGGACAAAAAATTTGCACAGATACTCGAAAAGCAGAGAAAGGTGCTTTGTTTTTTGCTTTGCGTGGTCCAAACTTTAATGCAAATGAATTAGCACAAAAAGCATTGGACCTAGGATGTTCTTATGCAATTATTGATGATCCTAGTTTTAAAACAAGTGATAAAACCATTTTGGTTGAGGATAGTTTAAAAGCACTACAAGCTCTTGCTAATCACCATCGCAAACAATTAAGCATTCCGGTTTTAGGAATTACAGGAAGCAATGGTAAAACAACTTCTAAAGAATTGATAAATGCAGTTCTTTCTAAAAAATTTAAAACACTTGCAACCGAAGGTAATTTAAACAATCATATTGGTGTTCCTTTAACTCTATTAAGCATAACTAATGAACACGAATTTGCCATTGTTGAAATGGGTGCAAATCACCAAGGAGAAATTCATGAATTAAGTGAAATTGCAGAACCTGACTTTGGAATCATAACCAATATTGGAAAAGCCCATCTTGAAGGTTTTGGAGGAATTGAAGGAGTTAAAAAAGGGAAAAGCGAATTATATAAATACATAGTAACAAAAAAGGGAAAGATTTTTTTGCATGGAGATGATGATGTGTTGCAAGAACTTTCTAAAGACAACGACAAAATAACTTACGGCACAAAAAAACTGTATGATGTTGTTGGAAAAATTAAACCCGAAGCCGAAAAAGTTCAGTTTGCATGGCGCACAAGATATACAGCACCAGAATTACAGAAAGCTGAGTTTATCCCTACAAATATTGTAGGAATTTATAATTACTATAATTTGTTATGCGCAGCATGCGTAGGAAATTACTTTAAAGTTGAAGAGAAAGATATTAATGATGCACTTTCTAATTACGAACCAAGCAACAATCGTTCGCAATTACATAAAACCGAAAGGAACACCTTGATATTGGATTATTATAATGCTAATCCTACGAGTATGCGCGCTGCAATTGAAAATTTTGCAAATATTAATGCAGAAAATAAAATGCTTATACTTGGTGATATGCTTGAGCTTGGAGAAGAATCCATAAACGAACATGAAGCCATTATAGCATTGCTAAAAGAAAAAAACTTGAATGATCATTTGTTGGTTGGACCAATATTTCATTCTATCCAAACTGAAAAAAGTTTTGTTGATTCGGATAAAATACTTGATTATTTACAATCACATCCATCAACAGAAAAAACCATTTTAATAAAAGGTTCGAGAGGAATTAAATTAGAGAAAGTACTTCCCGTATTGTAAATGATAGCCGACACACATAGACTCTATTTAAGAGAAATGACGACTGCTGATGCCGATCAGCCTATGAATTAAATATCCATCCTGAAGAAATACAATACACGGGTGATGAGGCCTTTGAATCCATTGAAGAAGCAAAGCTATTACTGAGCAATTACGATCATTACAAAAAGTATGGTTTTGGAAGAAGTTATTTATGTTGGTGATTAAGACCTTCAAATGAGGAAGTTGAAAACTATCTTACAATGATTAGTGTCGATTATTTAAGTATAGATGTACTTAAGTAATAGTTGTAAAACGGAGATAATAACTTACTTACTCGCCCCTTGTTTAATCAACTTTCTGATGTAGTTATTATCAGAAATACTGATTTTTAGGGTGTAAGTTCCCGAGCTATAAGTTGCGCTTGGAATTTTAATAAAGTTTAAACCTGTTACTCCTTCATAAGCTAAGTTCTCTGCTATCAATTTTCCTAGATAATCGTAAATTGTAATATTAATCGTTTTGTCTTCTGTTAAAACAATAGGTAAAGTTACATCGCCGTCAGCAGGATTTGGGAAAGGCTCAGCAACTAATTGTTTGTCGCTATTTAAAGCTGCGCAATTTTCATTATTAGAAATATTATCATCAATAACATTATTTACTATAAGAATCTTAATACAAGAAATGGCATTTTTTCTTTCATTTACATTTAAAAAACTTTTTGCAGAGAACTTAAATAGTAATACTGCTGCAGGAGGCAAAGTATCAACCACCCAAGTTTCCTTCATAATACCACCACCTGTTAATTCATATAATATTTCAAATGTTGTTATTGGACTACTGCCATAATTAAACAAATCAGCTTCTACACCAACAAATCCATCATTATCTATTGTTGAACGTGCTGCAATAATTCCCAAATCTGTATTGCGCCTTGCAACTGTATATGGCTGTAAAGAATTGTTTCTGCAACCTAAATTATTTGTAATGGCAAGATTAACATTATAACTACCTTCATTAGTAAATGGTAGAGATAGATTTTGGTCGCTATAACTATTTCCATCTGAAAAAGTCCAAAAATAATTTGTTGCTGATGTTAGAGCTGGAGTAAATGTAATTGGAGAGTCTGTAAATAAATAAATGCTAGGGCCAATATCAAAACTAGCATCAGGCAATGGGTTTGCGAATACTGATTTAGTTATTGTATCTATACAACCTTCGTCATTTGTAACTTGTAAGAAAATGTTTTTATTGCCAACCGTATTTAAAATATATTTTGGGTTTTGAGTGTTCGAAAAAACTGTGTTTGCATCTTTCCATTGCCAAGAGTTTATAGTTCCATTAATTGGTAAAGAAACATCTGTAAGTTGAAAGCTATCTCCTACGCAGATAATAGAACTATTAAAATCAGCATCGGGAGGAAGCGAAACTTGTATTTGTTTTATAATAGTTGAAATGCAACCATTAAACCCTGTTACTTTTAACATAACATTTCTAGTTCCAGCAGTTGAATAAGTTCGACTTGCAGTTAAGCCAGTTGCAGTACCAGGAAAAAAAGACCAATTACGAGTATTTGAGTTGTTAGGGGATGGTGCGATAGAGTTATCTGTAAAACTTATAGGCACATTAATACAAGCACTTGTGTAATTAAAGTCAGCAGAAACTTCATCTCTAACAGTGATTGGTTTTGTAATCGAATCACTACATCCTTGACTATTTGTTGCGATTAATTGTACTTGGTAGTTTATGTTTTGCGAGAAAATGTGAAAAGGGTCGGAGTTTGTAGATGTATTACTTGCTCCACTTGATGCA
>CANJJP010000094.1 GCA_947474485.1 Bacteroidota bacterium
AACAACATTTGACTCATTGGTTAGCATCAATGGTTTTTTTCAGATTAAACACTTGTTAGCTGCAGGAGGAAAAATATGGATAATTGCTACAGATAATCAGCAATTCCAAATAGGTTCATACAATGGTGTTTCCTACACAATTGAAAATAATAATGAATTTGGTTCTACAGATATAGAAGCTGAAAATAATTCATCGGTAGCTGAGTTTAACAATCATATTTACTTTGGTGTTGAACATTATAACTCTGGTATGAAAAGATTTGCAAATAATCCTAAAAACAAAAACAACGTTAATCGATTAACAAACAATAATCCAGATGAGATTTTAGAAATGTATAGTAATGGAGGACAAATTTGGCGGACATGTTTGGTTGGTCCAATGCCTGTTGTATCAATCAACAATGGCGTTGACACCATAGTATGTAACGGAGCATCAGTATTATTAAACGCTAGTGCTGGTTTTAACAATTACCTTTGGTTAGAAGATGAAACCACACAAGCAATTACTGCCACTGCAACTGGATTTTATGCTGTTACAGTTACTGGTGCCAATGGTTGTAAAAATACCGCTGAATATACTATTTTAAACCCTACAACTATTGATGTAACATTTAATGATTCAATTACAAACACAGCAGTATCTCCAATATTAGTTTGTGAAGGAAACACTACTCCAACATTAATTGCGAAGCCTGAGAGTGATTCGTATGGTTTAAAACTAGAGAATCCAAACAAAGGTTTTGTAACCCCTGGTTCAACAGCATTTGCATCTCGTCAATTAACTATTGAACTTTGGATTAATCCTTCATCTACAAACAATGGTATGATTGTTACCGAATATGATTTAGGAGGTGCTTGGAGTTTAGATAATCACGATGTGATTGAATATTATGGTGGAACTATTTATGTTGAGTTACCTGGAATGAGTGAAACAAACATTGGAAATGTACCTGTTAACCAATGGTCGCATGTTGTTTTACGTTATGATGGCACAACACTAAAGGGCTTCATTAATGGAGTTTTAAGTGGAGGATCAACGGGGTCATGGGCCATTCCTACAAGTGGAAGTGATGCATTTAAAATTGGGCATACTTTTGCTAATGGTACTGGAAGTAATGGAACTATGGAAGGAATTATTAAAGACCTTCGCATTTGGAACCTAGCAAGAACTGATTCTGCAATTATTGCAGATATGAATAATTTACCTGCTGGCGTTTATCCTGAATTAATTTATCATTATCCTTTGAATGAAGGGACAGGGGCAGTTGCAAACGACATTAGCGGAAACGCAAATCACTCAGTTAACCTTACTGGTACTTTTGTTATCCCACAAGTTGTAACTATTACGCCTGCTGTAGGAGCTATTGATTTAGGAAATAACTACTTCCAATTTAACCCAATCGTAACAACAAATTATAACGCTTCTTATACAAACGCTGCAGGATGTTTAGTGAACACAGACTTTACTGTTGAAGTTCCAAAAGTTAATTTCACGGGAAGTTTACCATCTGTTTGTGGAGGCTTAGATGCAAGTATTTACATGACAACTCCTGGCTCATATACCATTACGCCAAGTGTAATAGATGCAAATCCATTTTTTACGCCTTCGCCTCAGCCAACAGTATCTACTTGGTATTATGTAAGTGGTTTTTCTGCTAATGGAGGTTGTGCAATTAATGATTCAATTTTAATAAACGTTGGACCTACATTTTTATCAAATGTTGGAAATCCTTTACCTTTAACACCTTGTGAGGAATCCAATGTTACTCTTGATGCTTTAGCTTCTGACGGTACTGCACCATATACTTTCTATTGGCAAGCAAGTGGAAATACACCATTTGATACAACAAATGTAGATTCCTTATCTTATTATGCAGGTAGTTTAAATTCTTCAGTAACTGTTACAGGAATAGATGCAATTGGTTGTCCATTGTCACCACCTGTTACTTTTGCAATCAACCCAACAATAAGCTCTACTTTGACTGGACTTGTTACAACACCTCCGCCAACTTCAATAAACATCGATAATGGTTTTGTTTACATTTTTAAACACCAGCCAGGTAATGCAGGATTTGATACCATTGGATATACTCCACTAAATGCAAATGGTGAATATGCCTTTAATAATTTACTTGCTGGCGATTACTTAATTAAAGCCTTACCAGATGAAGTTTCTTTCCCACTTGCAGTACCAACCTATTATGGTAATGCTTTCCAATGGGATTCATCTTTAGTATATACTCATGGTTGTGTGCAAGCGGATACTGCAAACATTCAAATTGTAGTTTCAACACAGAACACAATAGGTCCTGGCGCAATTTCTGGTTTCATTTTAGAAGGTCAAGCTTTTGGAACTAATCGTTTATTAGGTCCAGGAACACAACCTAACAATCCATTTGTACCTGGTGGACCATTAAAAGGAATAGATGTAAAATTAGGTAAAAATCCTGGTGGTGGAATTCAAGCTAGAACGATGTCTGATAGTACTGGATATTATGTTTTTGACAGCTTACCAGTTGGAGGATATACTATTTATGTAGATATCCCAAATTTACCAATGGATTCAACACGTTCAGTTGTTATCTCAGGAGCAGATTCAAGTATTCAAAATAATTACTTTGCCGACTCAGCTAGTATTTATATTAACCCAGATACTATTAGTTCTGTAGGAATATATTCATCAGCAAAATCGTACGAAAATAAATTTAGTATTTACCCTAACCCTGCTAAAGATCTATTATATATTAATTATGAATTAGAAAAAGAAAGTAAAGTTGGCTTTGAAATCACCAATGTATTTGGGCAAGTTATTAAAACCGAGCCAATGCTTAGGCATACTGAAGGAAAGAACATTTTTATATTTAATATAAACCAACTTAACTTATCAGGTGGAGTATATTTTATTAGTATTTTAAATGAGAACAAAAAATATACACAGCGCGTGGTGCTTATTGAATAAGCCTTTTAATTTTATTATCACTAACAGGCGACTCAAAAAGTCGCCTGTTTTTTTATAACACTTTTACAATTAAAAATAAATTCATTTAGTATATTTACTCTATTTATAAAATTTCGTGATGAATAAATCTATTATAACAATACTCCTTTTCATTATATGTGTAGCTGGTATATCGCAAAGTGATTATATAACCAATTACGATTTTAACTCAGCTAATGACGATTGGACAGCATACAATAGAGAAGATGTTGTTACAAAAACTGCCAATGGAAAATATACAATTCAGTATAAAAAAGAAAACAGCTCTTGGTCGCACAATCGAGAGTTCTATGTAAATCCTAATGAAGACTATGAGATTACAGTTGCCATGGCTCAAACAGAAGGTAAATCAACTAAAGCGCATGGCTTTGTTTTTGCTCGAGAAGACAAAGATAATAGTTATGCATTTTGTATAGCATCAAACGGATATGTTACCATACTAAAAACTGCAAACGGAAAAGAGGCAAACATACTTGAATGGAAATTATGTAGCGTTGTAAAACCAATTCCACAAACAAATATTTTATCCCTCAAAAAAACGGCCAATAGGTGGAATTTTTATGTAAACAATGTTGAAGTACACTCAATGGAAACTCAAAAAGCCTTTGGATTCTATTATGGATTTTATACTACTAGTGAAATAACAATTGAATACGATTACTTCCAAATAAAACAAAAAGCCAAAGCAATAAACCTAATCGAAAATTCAAATCAGTTTGGTGAACGAGAAAACTTAGGAAGCAATGTAAACTCCAATTACACAGAGAAGTCGCCAGTAATTACTGCAGACGAACAAACCATTTATTATACACGCGACGAGCATCCCGGAAACATCGGAGAAAAGAAGAATGATGATATTTGGGTATCTTCTTTAAATGAAAATACAAACACTTGGAGTTTAGCAAAAAATGTAGGTTCGCCATGGAACACTGTAGGAAACAATTTCATAATTAGTATAAGTGGAGATAATACAGTTGCACTATTGGGTAACAAATATGACTCAACCGGAAATACGGTTGGAAAAGGCATTTCCATCAGTTACAAAAAAGTAAGTGGTTGGACGAGGCCAAAAGAAATGAAAATAAAAAACTACTATAACTACAATATATATTCTGAAAGTTGTTTATCATCCGAAGGTGATGTGCTTTTAATTTCATGTGAACGAGACCAAACCTATGGAGAAAAAGACATTTACTTTTGTAAACTTTTGCCAGATAGTACTTGGTCTGAACCAAAAAACATTGGAAATGTTGCAAACAGTTTTGCAGATGAAGTGGGACCATTTTTAGCTGCTGATGGTATAACTATGTATTTTTCGAGTGCTGGTCATCCTGGTTATGGAAAAAATGACATCTTCATGACTCGCAGATTAGATGATACTTGGACTAAATGGAGTGAGCCAAAAAATCTTGGCCCGAAAGTTAATACTGCAAAATGGGATGCTTATTACACGGTACCAGCTTCAGGAAAAAACGCTTACTTAGTATCTTCAACACCAGGTGCGAAAACAGATATCTATCGCATTAAACAACCTGAATCAGCTAAACCTTTGCCTTTAGCATTTGTAAAAGGTATAGTTTATAACAGTGAAACGAAAAAAAACATGTCGGCCGAAATAACATACAGCGAATTAGGTTCGGATAAAATTTTAGGTCATGCAAAATCAGACCCAACAACTGGTATGTTTAATTTATCATTGACTAAAGGAAAAAAATATTCATTTAATGCTAGCCATCCTGGCTTTGCATCTGTGCATTACAACTACGATGCTACAGACATAGGAGCTTATCAAGAAGAGAAAATCGATTTGTATTTAACTCCGATTAAAAAAGGTGTTTCTATTGTGATGAACAACTTATTTTTTACGGCAAATAAATTTGATTTGCTTCCTACCTCCTATCCTGAATTGGATAAACTCTACAAGCTTTTGTTAGATAATCCAACAGTAACAATTGAAATTGGAGGCCACACTAGCATTAATACCTCTGGTGATAAATTTAACAAGGAATTATCCACCAATAGAGCTGCAGAAGTAAAAAACTATATTATTAATAAAGGCATTGATAAAAAAAGAATTACTTCTAAAGGTTATGGCTACTCAAAACCAATTTATAAAACCGAAGTTGAATCAGAGCAAGCTAAAAACAGAAGAGTAGAATTTACTATTATAAGTGAATAATTTTTAGTTGCGTTTGAATAATTCGAGCTTAGTTTGTTCCGCAATTTTTTCTGCAGCCAATTCACCTTCTTTACTAAAACTCCATACAAAGAGTGATTCTATTCTATGATTCACTTTTATTTGCTCAATTGCATTAATTGCTAATTGTTTTGTAATTCCTTTTCTTCTATGCTCTTCTAATACTAAAGCAGAACAGAGATAAACTGTTTCAAAATGTTTTTCATTTTGGGTTAAAAGAAAAAGCTGTTTCTCAGTTATTTCCTTTTTTAAAAATCGATTCATAAGCTCAGTAGTAGTTGGAATAACTAATACCCAAGCCACAGGCCCTTCACCTTCATCATGCTCAGAAACTGTTGCAGAGTGAATTGCAATTAATTGTTCAATTACATCTTCATTTACATCCAATTGCTCGGGATCGTTTTTCACAGCGAACACATCCTCTGCAAGTTTCATCATTCGTTCAAAATTGGATTTCATAACAAGATATATTAAATGAAAAATGAATCAAAATGACTCATTTTTTGAATGTATTTTTTAAGATACCTTCTTCAACAAATATTTCATATTCACTTTCTCATCAATCATCGCAGGTAATGCAGAAATCGCAACACGTTCTTGTTGCATAGTATCACGATTACGAATAGTAACTGTATTATCTTCCATTG
Source organism: Bacteroidota bacterium (assembly GCA_947474485.1). GTDB lineage: Bacteria > Bacteroidota > Bacteroidia > B-17B0 > Aurantibacillaceae > JADJDM01. The sequence goes on from CANJJP010000094.1 coordinate 5,843, forward strand.
TTTGATGATCAACTGTAATACAGAAAGGTGTTCCAATTGCATCCTGACGACGGTAACGTTTACCTACAGTATCCTTTTCATCATAAGTCACATTATGGTCAAACTTTAATGCGTCAAATATTTCCATTGCTTTTTCTGGTAAACCATCTTTTTTAACTAATGGGAATACTGCAACTTTAATTGGCGCTAATTGCGGAGGTAAACTTAATACAACACGTGTATCTCCACCTTCTAACGCTTCTTCTTTAAACGAAGTAGAAAGTATTGCTAAAAACAAACGATCTAAACCAACCGATGTTTCTACAACATAAGGAACATAACTTTGATTCAATTCGGGATCGAAATATTGTAATTTTTTTCCGCTAAATTGTTCGTGTTGTTTTAAATCAAAATCAGTACGTGAGTGAATTCCTTCTAGCTCATTAAATCCAAAGGGAAATTCGAATTCGATATCAGCAGCTGCGTTTGCATAATGCGCTAATTTAATATGATCGTGAAAACGATATTTTTTCTCATCAATTCCTAAGGCCTTGTGCCAAGCAATACGGGTAGCTTTCCATTTTTCGTACCATTCCATTTCGGTACCTGGGCGAACAAAAAATTGCATTTCCATTTGTTCAAACTCACGCATACGGAAAATAAACTGACGTGCTACAATCTCATTACGGAAAGCCTTACCTGTTTGTGCAATACCGAAAGGAATTTTCATCCTTCCTGTTTTTTG
>CANJJP010000095.1 GCA_947474485.1 Bacteroidota bacterium
CAATCATAACAGTTAATTCACCATCGTGTTTTATTAACTGCATACTAATTTGATTTGCATTAGCATGTTTAATAATGTTAGATACTACTCCTTGAATAACACGATACAAAACAGTTTCAACCGTATTATCTAATCTGTTATCCTAACCTATAATTTGCAAATCGATTTTTAAATTTGATACCGAACCAGTTTTTGTAATAAACTCGCGTACCGCTGATGCTAATCCTAATTTAATTAAAATATTTGGCATCATGTTATGCTATACAGCACGAACCTCTTTTAACGAGTCGTTAACTAAATCTAAAGCGTTTTTTAATAAGGTAGTTTGCTCGTCCGTTTCTATTTAATTTTAGATTCCAACCCACTTAAATTCAATTTGCAGCAGATAATATTTGACCAACACCATCGTGTAAATCTTGGGCAATTCTCCTGCGTTCCTTTTCCTCTGCATCTATTACCGCTTTTGAACGTATATCCTTTTGGCTGGCAATTTCAGCATCCATCTTGCCTTTGCTTTAATTTTGTTAAGAGATGAAATGAAATAAGCTAATACTACAACCAAACCTATCAATGAAAAAATAAAAGTTTGTTGGCTTTTCTTTTCAGCTTCGTTTGCAAGTAATTCAGCTTGCTGTTTTACAATAGCTAAATCCTTTTTTTCAGTTTCATATTTTGTTTGCATCTAAGCCATCTTATCAACGTTGGCTTCATTATATACGAAGTCTTTATAATCAGAATACAATTCATACTATTTTAAGCATGTGTTTATATCATTTTTACCTTGATAAACCTCGGCTAGTTTCCCATAAATCTGTTTTAAATTAATTGCACTTTTTAGTGGCAAAAACAACTGCTCCGCTTTTTTAAACTACTCAATACTCTTGTCATAATTTTTTTTAATCTTTTCAATCTCACCAATTGCCATATAAGATAAACCAACACCAAAGTTATCATGCAATGCCAAACGAATATCTAATCCCATTTATAAAAATCGAATGCCCTTGTATAATCTTTTTTAGCAGCATAAATTCTACCTAAATTATTATACACAACTCCCAAATTATATTGTGAATTAGTTTGTTCCAAAATAACTTTTGCTTCATTATAATATTTTAAAGCAGAATCAACCTCACTTAAATTCACCAATGAATCATTTACTACTTCAAATTTAAGTCTACCAAGATTTACAAGTATATTACCTTGCATTACAAGATTATTTGTCTTCCGAGCAAGCGCAAGACCTTTTCTAAAAAACAGTTCAGCTGATTTATTTTGTTCTAACTCATAATACAGATTCCCAATGTTTCCAAGTATTGTTGCTTGATTTGATTCGTCACCCAATTTCTCAACAATCTTTTAAGCTATAAAATTAATATCCAATACCTCCTCAAATTTACTTTGTCTCATCAACACAGTTGCAATATTTGCTTAAACACCAGCCACTTTAACATCTTGCTTTAATTCTTTCCTTAAAAGCAAGGCTTTATTATAATTTATAATTGCATCATCGTATGAACTTTTACGATTATAAATATTTCCTATATCACTTTCAGATTGAGCAATAACAGCCTTACGATTTGTTTTTGTTGAAAGTTCTAATTCCTTATTTGCATATAAAAGTGCCTTATCATTATCACTTGCCATCAATTCCCAGCTAATATCGCCATACAACTCAATCTTAACCGTATCATGCGTCTCCTTGTAATCAGCCAATTTAATAAGGCTGTCAACATTGATTTGCCCAACAAAAAAGTGGAAATGCTAGCGAAAACAAAAGAAGTATATGTTTAAATCGTATATTGGTCATATCGGATTTTGCTTAACTTTGCTAGGTAAAAAAAAATACATTTTTTCTCAGAACTATTAATAAATGAAGACGAAAACGCTTAAAAAGAATAAAGTTAATGTAGTAACCCTTGGTTGCAGCAAAAACTTAGTGGATAGTGAAGTGCTGATGGGGCAGTTAAAAGCTAATAAGTTTGAAGTAGAGCACGAAAGTGAAGATACTGACCATCAAATTGTAATTATAAATACCTGTGGTTTTGTTGATAATGCAAAACAAGAAAGCATTGATACCATTTTACGCTACGTAGATGCTAAAAATGCTGGGGAAGTTGAAAAAGTATATGTTACAGGTTGTTTAAGCGAGCGTTACAAAGGCGATTTAGAAAAAGAAATTCCAGATGTAGATGCTTATTTCGGAACTCGTGACTTACCCCGATTATTAAAAACATTAAAAGCAGATTATAAACACGAATTGGTTGGAGAGCGCTTGCTTACTACTCCAAATCATTACGCTTATTTCAAAATATCCGAAGGTTGCGACAGACCTTGCAGTTTTTGTGCAATCCCTTTAATGCGTGGTGGACATATTTCTGTTCCAATTGAAGAATTAGTAAGCAGAGCAAAAAGCCTTGCTAGCAAAGGAACAAGAGAATTATTATTAATTGCACAGGATCTTACCTATTATGGATTAGATTTATACAAAAAACGTGAACTTGCTAAATTATTAGAAGCTGTTGCAAATGTTGAAGGTGTTGATTGGATTCGTTTACATTATGCTTTCCCAAGTGGTTTCCCTATGGAAGTATTGGACGTAATGAAGAAATATGATAACGTTTGTAAATACTTGGATATGCCCCTACAACACATTAGCGATAATATGCTAAAGAGTATGCGTCGTGGCATTACCAAACAAAAAACAATTGATATTGTAAACGAAATTAGAGATAAAGTGCCAGGCATTGCACTTAGAACTACTTTAATTGCAGGTTACCCAGGCGAAACAGAAAAAGACCACGAAGAAATGTTGAAATGGGTGGAAGAAACTAAATTTGAACGTTTAGGAATTTTCACTTATTCGCATGAAGAAAATACGCATGCTCATTTATTAAAAGATGATGTAAGCGAAAAAGTAAAAAAGCAACGTGCTGATGCTGTTATGAAATTACAACAAGAAATTTCGTACAACTTAAATCAAGAAAAAATTGGTAAAACATATAAAACATTAATCGACAGAAAAGAAGGTCCTTATTACATTGGTAGAAGCGAGTTTGACAGCCCCGATGTAGATAATGAAGTATTAGTTAAAGCTAGTGATGATATTCATTTACGTTTTGGTGATTTTGTAAATGTAAAAATTAACGAAGCAAACGATTTCGATTTATTTGGTGAACTAATTTAACCTTTATACTATGAGCGCAAAAAAAATAGATTTAGCATTACAAGGCGGTGGAGCACACGGCGCTTTTACCTGGGGAGTAATTGATAGACTATTAGATGATGAGCGCATAGAAATTGGAGGTGTGTGTGGTACAAGTGCAGGCGCAATGAATGGAGTTTGCACAATTTACGGTTTAAATAAAGGTGGAAGAACATACGCAAAAGTGTTGCTTCATACTTTTTGGCATAAAATATCAGAGGCGGGAAAGCACTCGGGAATGCGCCCTAGCTGGTATGATAAAGCTGTAAGCAAAGGTAATATGGATTATTCTCCTACCTATAGAATGTTCACTTCTATGTTCGAGAATTTATCGCCTTATCAGTTTAATATTTTAGATATTAATCCGCTTGAAAAAATATTATTGCAGTTAATTGATTTTGATGAATTGCATAAAATGAATCCACCAAAATTATTTGTTTGTGCAACAAATGCTAGAACTTGCCAAGCGCGTGTTTTTGGACCATCAGAAATAACAGTAAAAAGCATTTTAGCTTCTGCATGTTTGCCGTATATGTATAAGGCCGTAGAAATTGATGGCGAAGCATATTGGGATGGAGGTTATATGGGTAACCCGCCCATTCAGCCTTTAGTAGATGAAAAAACTGCCAATGACGTATTAATTATTCAAGTAAATCCAATAGTAATAACTAAAACACCAACATCTATTGAAGATATACGCGATAGAGTAAATGAAATAAGTTTTAATTCATCCTTGGTTGCCGAATTAAAATTTATCGAATTTCAGCAAAAATTATTGGATAGAGGGATTGACCTTGACGGAGAACTTACACGCACATATATGCATAACATAACTGCTGATCATGCGCTAGATGGACTTAATTTATCGAGTAAACTAAATACTGACTGGGAATTTCTATCCCACTTAAAAGAACTTGGTCGTAAACATGCTGAAGAGTGGTTATATAAAAACTACGAAAACTTAGGTAAGATAAGTACGATGAAGTTATGCTAGAGTAGCTAATAACAATTACTATTTACACCATATTTTTTTCTAAATAAAGAGTACGAAGAAGGAAGATTTTTTTCGAATTTAAAAAATCACAATTCAACCAAAGCCTCCAAGAACTTTTCAATCTTGTGCTTTGCTTCTGATGGTGAGCAATTATAATTATTAAACAATACAGAAAAACTTAGTTCAGTTCCTTTTTTGGTTTTCACATAACCTGCATAGCCTCGAGCACGGGTAATGTAACCACTTTTAGCACGCATGTTTTTTTCAGCAAATGTTCCTTTACACAAGCTTGCTAAAGAGCCACTTTGTCCTGCAACAGGCAATGATACATTAAAACTATTGTAAATAGCTTCATCCTTATAAATTTTAGAAAGCATTGATGCTTGCTGAAAAGTAGAAATCCCGTTTGCTCTTGATAAGCCGCTGCCATCCACCATAAACAAACCTTCTATATCAACTCCCCTAGCCTTCCAAAATGCAGTAATTAAATCGCAACCTTCGTAAATAGAACCATAACCATTTTTCTTTACTGCAATGGTTTTTAATAAGGATTCGGCAAATAAATTATTACTATGTAAATTTGTTTGATAAACAATTTTATCCATACTTGGTGAGCGATGCACATACAATACTTTATTTTCTTTCGAACTTGGTTTCTCCGAAACCTCCATTTGTTTATTTGTTTTAATTCCAATTTCGTTTAAAGCTTTATCTAATGCGTAAGCGCAATACCAAGCTGGATCTGGCATAGATGCCTCTACTTCAAATGATGATTTATTAGGTGGCAAAGTTCCTGTTAGCAAACGCTCATCTTGTTTAGGTGCGCCATAGATGTATGCATTATCTTCTTTTCCACCAGTCGTAATTTTATTTATAAAACTTAAACCTGGTATTTCAGGAATAGTTTTTACTAGTACAACACTATCTCCATACTTTGCGCCTGTTTTAAAATACAATTTTATTCTATTATCGCTGTATGATAAACCATTAGGAGCTGCGCCAAAATAATTTCCCATATCAGCCCAAATCCATTGACCTGGTGCATTATTATCAAAACAAGTATTATCTGCGATTATTTTTCCTGTAATCTTTTTAACTCCTTTATCCTTTAAAACTTTTGCCCACACATCCACCAATTCGGTTGAATCACCTTTCTTTTTAAAATATTCTGAATTTAATGTTGGGTCGCCACTCCCTTTAATAATAAGGTTTCCGTTAATTATTCCTTTTACTGAATCATAGGTTCCTTCAACCGTTATTTTTGTTTCGTAACGAAAATTACCACCCAACATTCCTAATGCCGCTGATGTAGTCACTATTTTCATAGTACTTGCAGGTGTCATGGCAAGTTTACTATTGTTTTCTACTAACTGCTCACCAGTTTTCGCATTCAAAACACAAAAGCTTACAATGGCAGGTTTAAGTTGTGGGTCGGCTTTATAGTCTACTAAAATTGCATTTATCTTATCAATACCTGCTTTCTCTTGTCCATAAAGAAAAGAAGAAATTACAAATGAAAAGAGAAACAGGAAACGCATTTTATTGTTTTATTAATTTATAAACTTTGTGTTCATTATTTTTCCAGAAGCTTACAATATACATTCCACTTTTTAAATCAGAAACAGTTAGCTTAACATCTTGCTCCGCTGTAACTTCATAAGCATAAGCCTTACCTAAAGCATCGTAAATAGTAATGCTTTTAACTCCAATCATTTCATCTTTAGCAAAACCAACTTCATCAATAGCAGGATTAGGAAACATAATTGGCAAATTGTTATTTTTAAAATTCTCTAGTAAAGAAATAGTACAAGATAAATCTCCTGCCTTTTTAACTGTATTATTTCCACTATTAGGAACATACAAAGAATCCTGATCTCTGTTATAATAAATATCAGCTGGAGAAGAAATACCTGTTGACATAAATGTTGTTGGCCCAGTAAACGTATGCGAAAACTTAGTTACTCTATTTGGACTCCAAGAAGCAATGTAAAAATCACCCGAACAGTTCATGCTTATTCCATCGCAATTTCCTAAAGTGGTTGTTCCAATTATGCTAACTGTTGAATCAGCAAAACTAATTGCATGAACAGGTGCATTAGTTCCCCAACAACAATAAACTAAACGATTATCAATATCATCATAAATAATTCCGTTCGGTGTTTTTGAATTTATTGTTGAAGCAAAAATATTAAACTGACGATTCAACATATTAAAACGATAAATCTTTTTTGCAGAAAAATCGGTTATATATAAGTTATTATCCTTATGCGTAATACCATTTAAAAACGAACCGCCCATTGATACTAAAGCGATAGTTGCCCCTGTAGTTCTATTTAGCA
>CANJJP010000096.1 GCA_947474485.1 Bacteroidota bacterium
CACAAATTCCAATACTGGCAGGTGTTTTGGAGTAGGCTGTAAGTATTGCCCAACAGTTAATACATCGCAACCAGCTTTTCTTAAATCATCCATTGCTTCGTACACTTCTTCTTCTGTTTCGCCTAAACCAACCATAATGCCCGATTTGGTTTTTAAACCTGCATCATGAATGCGTTTAATTACTTCCATGCTTCTATCGTATTTGGCTTGGATACGAACTTGGGGTGTTAAGCGTTTTACTGTTTCAATATTATGCGAAACAATATCTGGTTTTACATCTATAATACGTTGTAAGTTTTCCCATTTACCTGCAAAATCCGGAATCAAGGTTTCAAATTTTGTTTCAGGGCTGTGTTCTCTAATTGCTTTAATGGTTTCTGCCCAAATAATAGAGCCACCATCTTTTAAATCATCTCTATCAACCGAAGTAATAACGCAATGTTTTACGTTCATTAACTTAACGCTATTTGCCACGCGCATAGGTTCATCCCAATCAACAGCTTTTGGGCGGCCAGTAGCAACCGAGCAAAATCCGCAAGAACGTGTACAAATATTACCTAATATCATAAATGTTGCAGTGCCCGCACCCCAGCATTCGCCCATATTAGGACAATTGCCGCTTTCGCAAATGGTGTGCAATTTATGCTTTGCAACTATTTCTCTTACTTGTAAGTATTCTTTACCTGTTGGTAATTTTACACGCAGCCACTCAGGCTTACGAGGTTTTTCTGAAATTATTGAGGGAGAATCTATACTCATTGTTTAAAACCACTTTTTACCAAATACGAATCCAAGGTACAAAGTTACTAAAATTTGTTCGTTCTTAACGCGCGCCATTGTTGGCACTGGTGCAATAAAACCATCAACTACCACACCAACTTCAATTGCCTTTACTTCATTCGAGTATTCGCCATACTCAAAGCTAAATCCCATTTTTGCATATCCACCAGGGTAAATACGCATGTTTCCGAAGCCATACAGTAAAGGTGCTCTGCCTGCAATATTGGATAAAGTATGTTCGTCTGGATTGTATTTTTCAATAATGGGTGCAGTTAAATTTTCCTTAAAAACATATAGATAAACTGGTTTTGCAAATGTAATATTAGCTCCAAATGATGTATTCATCCTAATTTCTACACTTTTTCGTTCCGAACGTTGATATAAGGTAGTTTGGTAACCAACACCTGAGCGAAGCATAAAAAGGCTGTTTAATTTGCCATAATAAAAACTCTTATTACCACCAATTCCTTCGTATTTTACCTTGTATTCTTTTGGATGCTTCATGTTAAGAATCGAAATTTCGAATAAACGTTTTCTTGTTCCAGTTACATGAAATAATCTTTTGTATTCGCCGCCAAAGCCTCTAGAATGTGCAAATATACTACCATTCGATTCGTTTCTTAAAAGCACATTAATGTCTTTCCCTTGTTCTAAGGCAGTTACAGCACTTTGCGAAAAACAAAATGAACTAAACAAAATAAATAATATGGTTAACGATTTACACATAGATTCTTTAACAAATATAAGATTTTCGGGTGGTTTTACAATCAAAATTATTTGTTAATTTGTACGTGCCTGTTTAAAGTTTATATTATAAATTTGTTATAGTATATTTTGGCTTAGTGCAAGGCGGATTTTGCAGACATAATGGAGTGATTCTGTCGAAAAAATTCAACTCAGCAATAAGCCAAAAGACGCATAATAAAGAAATTAGATAAAATTTAAACAGGCTCTAAAAACTTTTTTTGATGGTAACTTCAACAGTTGAGTATAAGGGAAATTTAAGAACCGAGGCAATTCACCTCGAATCAGGTACTAAAATAATTACCGATGCACCTAAAGATAATCATGGAAACGGCGAGTCTTTTTCGCCAACCGATTTAATGGCAACATCTTTGTCTTCTTGCATGCTAAGTATTATGGGAATTGTAGCCAAGCGAGATAATATTGATATTGTTGGAATTAAAACAGAAGTTACAAAAATCATGTATTCGGAGCCAAGAAGAGTGGGGGAGATACACGTGAAACTTACAATGCCTAAAAATAATTATTCGGAAAAAGAGCGTAATTTACTAGAGCACGCAGCTCACACATGCCCCGTTGCAAAGAGTTTGCATCCGGATATCATTCAAAAAATTGAATTTATTTATTAATTGTGAGTGTCTAAAACAAAACTAAATAATTTTTCTGCGAAGATTTTTTCTTTCATGTTAATTGCTTTATTGCTTTTTTCAGGAGAATTGTTTTCGCAAAAAATTGGTGTTGTATTAAGTGGAGGTGGGGCAGGCGGATTAGCGCATGTTGGTGTTTTAAAAGCATTGGAAGAAAATAATATTCCTATTGATTACATAACAGGAACTTCTGTGGGCGCATTAGTTGGCGGTTTGTATGCAGCAGGGTATAGTCCGGCAGAAATCGAAAAATTAGTTACTTCTCAAAAATTCATTAATTTTACAAAGGGAAATTTAGAAGAGAAATACAAATACCATTTCAAAAAAAGCGCAGATAATGCTTCTTGGTTTTCGTACCGATTTGGATTTGATAGTGTGTTTGTTACCAATATTCCAACCAACTTAATTAATTCGGTTCCTATAGATTTTTACATGATGGAATTGTTTACTCCATCTTGCACAGTAGCTAAAAGTAATTTCGATAGTTTGTTTGTTCCCTTTCGTTGTGTTGCTTCTGATATTGAAGATAAAAAATCAGTTATTTTTAGAACAGGTGATTTAGCCATTGCTATTCGTTCTTCCATGACTTATCCTTTTTATTTACGACCGCTTACAGTGGATGGTAAGTTGCTTTTTGATGGTGGTTTATACAATAACTTCCCTTCTAATATTATGTCGGAAGATTTTAATCCTGATTTTATAATTGGAAGTGTTGTTACAGGTAACTCACCTAATCCCAACGATGATAATTTGTATTTGCAATTAAGAAACATGCTCATGACAAAAACAGATTACAATCCTTCCTGTGAAAATGGAGTGGTTTTGTATCCTTGGAGTAATGTTGGTATATTTTCTTTCGATCAAGCACAACGATTAATTGATAGTGGTTATGTTTCGGTACTCCACAATTTACCTGCAATTAAAGAGCGCATAACAAGCAGAAACGCAGAAACTTCCATCGCAGTTAAACGAAATGATTTTAGAAAGGCAATAACTCCTATTGTGTTTGATGATGTTGTAATTAAGGGTGTAAACAGAAAGCAAGCGGATTATATTCGTAAATCTTTGTTTGCGAAAAATAAAAGTTTAACGATTGAACAATTAAAGAAAAGATACTTTAGATTATCAGAGGATGATAAAATAAAATCAATTTTCCCCCTAGCTATTTATGATTCCATTACAGGAAAATATTTACTTGAAGTAAGAGCAAAAAAAGAAAAAGTAATGGTGTTGGAGTTAGGAGGTAATTTTTCTAACCGACCTATAAGTGATGCTTTTATTGGGCTTCAGTATAATTATTTGGGAAAAAAGGCCCTTACAATATATTCTAATGCTTATTTTGGAAAGCTAAACACATCAGTTTTAGGAAGGACTAGACTTGATTTCCCCGGGAAAACACCATTTTATATTGAAGCAATAGGTGTATATAGTAAGTGGGATTATTTTAAAAGTAGTACACTTTTTTATAACATTTTAAAGCCTGCATTTCTTATTCAGGAGGATGGTTTGGGTGAAGCTTGTATAGGTTTGCCGTTTGGAAACAGAGCTAAGATTGCTGCTGGTGTTGGTTTAGCTAATATGGGAAGTGTTTATTATCAAACAGATAATTTTAGTGATATCGATACTGCTGATCGAACCGATTTTCAATTTGCATATGGAAGAGCCGAGTATGAATTAAATACATTGAATAGAAAATTGTATGCATCAGAAGGTTTATATATTAACATACGAGGAAAATATTACAATGGGTATGAGTTTTATCAGCCAGGAACAACTTCAAATGATTCAATTATTTCAGATATTGGTCATCAATGGTTTCAATTGAATGGTAAGATTGATTATTACTTAAAAACAAGTAAGTTAATAAAGATTGGTTTTTTAGGTGAGGGAGTAATATCATCTCAAGATTTTTTTAAAAATTACACATCATCTATTTTATCTGCACCAGCATTTATGCCAACCCCCGAAAGCCGCACCTTGTTTCTAGAAAAGTTTCGGGCCCAAAAATATTTGGCAGGTGGTGTTAAGCTAATTATTAATCCAATAAGAAATTTAGATATTCGATTTGAAGGTTATGTTTTCCAACCAGTACAATCGATACTAAAAGATAAGTTTAATAATGCAGAATATAGTGCCGAATTCTTATACAGATATTTCTCAGGAATGGCAGCTATTGTGTATCATACTCCTATCGGACCAATAAGTACATCCATTAATTATTACCATGGAGAGAAACAACCATACTCATTTTTGTTTCACTTCGGATATACAATTTTTAATAAGCGAGCAAGTGATTAACGAATCACATTTACATGCCCCGATTTGGCAAAACTGTCTCCCTTAAAACTTCTGCAACTTAACTTATAAATATAAGTATCTTGTTGAACAACATTGTCGCGCCCCATTCTTTTACCATCCCAATGACTATTTAATTTATTTGTTGAGAAAATTAATTCTCCCCAACGATCAAAAATCATGAAGCTGTATTTTTCGTCTGAAATACCATTACCTATTGGATAAAATTCTTCATTAATATCATCACCATTTGGCGAAAATGCATTCGGGATATAAACAGTAAAATCGTCAAGAACCTCTACTGGCTTGTAGATTGTGTCAACGCAACCATTTATAGTCATTATTGCAAGTTGTACATTATATGTCCCTGTTGTTAAATAAGTAAACACAATATTTTGACCTACTGCTGTTGAGTTTAGAGTGTCTCCAAGATTCCAATTGTAACTGATAATATTGGAGCCAATTGAATTATCCGTAAAAGTAACGGTTGGTTCAAGTATCGTTACTGGCATAGGATTATATATGAAACTAGCTGTGGGATTTGAAAATACATTAACCCAACTAGGAAAAGTAAAACTCTTAACACATCCTTGATTATCTGTAACTGTTAATCCAACTGAAAATGTTCCAGCGTCATTATAACAATGCGTTAATGTAGGCAATGTTGAGCTAGCTAATCCATTTCCCATATCCCAAGCATAACTTGTATTATTACTTGTACTTGTTACAACAAAATCTCTACAAATTGGAGCGCATCCACCGATAACGGTTCCAAGTGATGCATTAGGTAAAGGATTTACTATTACATTTAATGATGCGCGAGGGCCTTCGCATCCAATAGCAGTTTGAGAAACATAATAAGTGGATGTTCCGGATGCTGCTGTTGCTGGTGTTGGACCTGTTGAACTTGCCACTCCACCAGTAGCATTTGTGCCATACCAATTCAATGTACTGTTAGTGCTATTTGTTGCAGTTAAATTTGTCGCAATATCATTTTCACAATAAGTTATTGGGTTGGTAACAGGCGCTTGAGGAAGAGGATTTACCACAACTGTTGTTACATTTGCATTAACACAGTTATTTGCATCTGTTACAGTAACAGTATAATTTACTGCCATATTTAATGTTGCTGGGTTTAGTGAAGGGTTTTGCGTGTTGGATGAAAAACTATTTGGAGGAGGTCCCGACCATGAATAACTTACTCCTCCACCAGAAGTTAAATTAATGGTTCCATTTTCACAAACTGGTGAGTTACTTCCAATGTTAACTAAAGGTAATGGGTTTACCACAACTGTAACTGTAGCAGTACTTTCACACGTTCCTCCAACACCAACAGTAACTGTATATGTTCCCGCCATTGGTAATGAAGCATTAGCAATTGAAGGGTTTTGAGTGCTACTTGTGAAAGAATCTGGCCCTTGCCAAGAATATACCGTTCCACCACTAGCAGTTAAATTTAAAGTTGCATTAACGCAAATTGGACTATTACTTCCAATAACAGCAACAGGAAGTTGACTTACTGTTATACTAAAGTTCGTAGCTGTTCCTACGCAACCACTTAAAGTAGGGGTTGCAACAAAATTACCTATTAGTGAAGTAACACCAGCGTTAGTACCAGTAAAAGCTGCAATATTGCCATTTCCATTTGCACCTATACCAATTGCAGTGTTTGAGTTTGTCCAACTTACTGAAGCGCCCGCAGGGGTTGATACAAATGTAATTGGGGTTGTGTTACTAGCTGGGCATACAGTTTGGCTTGTTATTGGTGTTAATACAGGAACTAGATTAATAGTTACACTGCTTGTTGCACTTGCAGTACAGGTTAAAGCAGTAACGATAACTGAATAAGTACCTGCCATTGCTGAAGTTGAATTTGTAATTGTTGGAGTAGCAGAAGTTGATGTAAATCCATTTGGTCCGGTCCAAGAGTATGTTCCCCCTCCAGTAGCTGTAAGGCTGATGGTAGCTCCCTCACAATAAGGTCCTGTATTAGTTGCAGTTGCAAC
>CANJJP010000097.1 GCA_947474485.1 Bacteroidota bacterium
ATCTTCTTTAAAATGTAAATCAGAAATCCTCAAATCAACCAGCTCACTTACTCGTAAACCACAACCGTAAAGCGTTTCGAGCATAGCCCTATTTCTTTGTCCTTCTTTTTGAGAATAATCGATTTGTTTCATAATCCAATCAATCTCAGGAACACCCAATGTTTCGGGCAACTTTCGCATTGTTTTTGGAAAATCGAGTAATAAAGAAGGGTCGAAATTTATTTCATTTTCCAAACTCAGATACTTGTAAAAACTACGAATACCTGAAATAATGCGGGCCTGAGAGGTAGAACCCAAACCAATTTCATTCAAATTTTTAATAAAAGCTTTTAAATGAGTGAGATTTACCTGCTTGGGCGAAAGGTTATAAGTGAAGGTAATAAATTGTTCTAGCTTATTAATATCATCCAAATAAGCTTCTACAGAGTTATCCGACAAAGAACGCTCTATTTGCAAATAATATTTAAAACCTTTCTTATAGGACAACCAATTACTCATGCTAACAAAGTTGTGAAAATTCTTCGTAGTTTTATGCTATGCAAATTTTAATTATCAACGGTCCTAATTTAAATTTATTGGGCAAACGCGAAACAAACATATACGGTAATCAGCCTTTTGAAGAATATTTAACTGAACTAAAGGGTAAATTCAAAAATTATGAGCTACATTATTTTCAAAGCAATGTAGAAGGGGAAATTATTGATAAACTCCATGAATGTGGTTTTACTTATGCTGGAATTATTTTAAACGCTGGCGCTTACACGCACACGTCAATTGCAATCGCCGATGCGGTGGCTGCTATAAAAACTCCAGTTGTAGAAGTTCACATAAGTAATATTTTTGCAAGAGAAGATTATCGCCATGTTTCCTATTTAGGGAAAAACTGCATAGGAAGTATTTCAGGATTTGGTATGAAAAGTTATGACTTGGCTTTGGATTATTTTACAAAATAAAACCCTGTTCACTTTCGTAAACAGGGTTTCATTCTAATACATCAAAATATTAATCTTCGATAGGAATTAATTCTTCTAATTCGCTATCTGAAACATCTTTTGTTGTTTCTTCCATCTTATTTTTCATTTTAGGACCTTTCTTTTCTCCCTTTGCAGCTTTATTTTCTTTTGCCTTCGCCTTTAACTTATCCTTCTGTTCTTGAGTTAAAATAGGCTTTACAGCATCACGGTATTCCTTATGAGCAGCTTTTATCTCCTTTTTCATTGCTTCCTTTTCTTCTGGAGTTTTTTTGCCTTTGTTTACTTCTCTGATTGCATCTACCTTTTTAGCTCTAGTTAAGGCTAAATCATAAATTTTCGGCTTTTGATCCTCAGACAAAGTAACTGTTTTATCCAAATTATCTACTGATTTTTGTGCTCTTTGCTCGGGACTTGGTTTTCCTTTGCCTTCCTTTTTACCTTTTCCATTCTCTTGTGCATTAATTGAGCTAACTGCAAATATTAATGCAAACACTACTAGTAATTTTTTCATAATTGTACGTTATTTAATTGGTTTGTTGATTTGACTCCAAAAGTATACCAAAGTTTAATTAATAAAAAAAAATATCGATATTTACCCACAATTAAAATCTAACTATGGAAAGTGTATTTGAAATTTTAAAGCTTATTATTCCTGCAGGTGCAGTATTTGCTACCGCTTATTTTTTAATTCGTACTTTTTTAAACAACGAAAACAAGCGTAGAGATTTAGAAATTCGCAAAAGCTCCTTAACTATTGTTGCCCCTATTAGATTGCAAGCATACGAGCGTATAGTTATTTTCTTAGAAAGATTGCATCCTAATAATTTAGTTTTGCGTGTAAACAAGGTAGGAATGACCTCTCATCAATTACACGCTGAATTAATAAAAGCGGTTAAATCCGAGTATGAGCACAACATCTCTCAACAAATATACATTACGCATGGCGCTTGGGAATTAGTAAAAACAGCTAAGGAAGAAACGGTTAAGCTAATTAATATCTCTACTTCAAAAGTTCCTGAGAACGCAAAGAGTCAAGACTTAGCTGGTGTAATTTTACAAATTGCTGCGAGCGTTGATAAAATGCCGAGCCAAGTTGCGCTTGAATTCTTAAAAAAAGAAATTTCTCAGTATTATTAAGATTCAAGACTGTAAGAAGCAAGAGTCATGACAAATTTTATTAAACGAAATCTCTCTGTGTAACTTTGTGCTCTCCATGTATCTGTATTAAAATTTTAAATCTTCGAGCAAATTAATGCGCCAATAAACTTTTCTCCATTCTCATAGCAATTTCTTCTGCGATTTTAGAAAAGTAAGAAGAAGCGATTTTATCAGGATGGTTTACTGTTGAAGGAAAATTTATTGAACTAATTCCTGAATTAATTTCCGTGCCTGCGAGTGTAAAAATGGTGTAGTGAACCGTTATAGTACGTTGCGCTGCATTTGTTAAGGCACTTGGGATTTCAGATGTAGTAATATCAATCTGATTAATAAATAAAAAAACATCTGTTTTGTATTTTGCGTTAAAACCATCTAACAAGGAATTATCATTTACTTTCACATTCATAAACTTACCTTCATTGTCGGTATCAGCCATTAATTGTCCTTTTTGAACAAATGTTTTTTCCTTCTCCGCTTTTGGCGCCACATACTTTTTTTGATCCGGAATTTTGTCGAACTTAAACTGAATTGCAGAATAAGTTTTAAATAAATCCTTTTTATACTTTGCAGTATCATCTAAAAAAGAAATAACTTCTTGTTTCTTTTTTATACACTTATATAATTCATCATCCAAGCCAAAACGAACCGCCTGCTTTATTTTTTTTTGATCCCATTTTGTTTCTGCATTTATTTTATGGTCGATTTGACTCATATACATGCGTGGTTCAAAAGGAACAATTAAAACTTTGTGTTTAGTTCCCTTCTTAACAGGTTCGTTACTTAAATTAGGTTTAGACCCATTACTAATAGTAGTTTGTGAAAATGCTGAAGACAACATTAAACCAAAACCAATTATTAATATAAATTTAAGTTTAACCATTATTTAGTAAAGAGTTTCACAATATCGTTTCCGTTTGCGTACAGCATCAATAGCAATAAAAATGCCATACCTACATACTGCGCATAGGTAAGGAATTTAACACTAGGTGCGCGACGCGTAATCATTTCCCATAGGGTAAATAAAACATGTCCGCCATCCAAAGCTGGAATTGGTAATAGATTCATGAAGGCAAGTACAATAGATATAAATGCTGTTCTATTCCAGAAACCTTGCCAATCCCATTCGTTTTGGAAAATTTTACCCATGGATATAAAACCTCCCATGTGTTTGTATCCACCTGTGCTTGGAGAAAGCATTAATTTAAACTGCTCAACATAAAACTTAAGTGTATTCCAAGTTTTTTTAACCCCCGCAGGGAAAGAAGCGAAAAACCCATAAGAAGTATGTTCCAACTTCATTATATTTAAGCTATCTAATTCCTTAAATGTATTTACTAATTCAACTTCTAAATTACCTTCATTAGAAATTTTTATTTCTGGCAACTTAACTTCTGCCCCGCCTCTAACAACAGTTAAAGAAATTGTTTCTCCTTTATGCGATTTTATGTACGATTTTATTTGGTCGAAGTAAGGCATTGATAAAGTATCATTAACCGCAATCACTTTATCAAACTTTTTCAGTCCACCCTTTATATTTAAGGATGTATCTGGAACTGCCCCGATAACAAAAGGCACACGTACTTGCAATAACCCCGCGCGTTCGTTTTTAGCTAATTTATCGATTAAATCTACAGGTAAGTTTATTGTTGTGTTTCTACCGTCTCTTTCCACAACAACAGTTTGAGCAGAAATTACTTTCGCCATTAAGTTATCATAGTAATCAACCGACTCACCATTAACAGTAATGATTTTATCTCCAGTTTTAAAACCTAAATTTTGCGCCAATGAATCAGCTTGGATTCCATTTTTTAATTCGCCCATTGGTAATTTATCTTCGCCCCAAGCAAATAAAACCATAGCATAAATTATGAAAGCCAATAGAATATTAACTATGATTCCACCTAGCATAATAATTAAACGTTGCCAAGCTGGTTTAGATCTGAACTCCCAAGGTTCAGCTGGTTTTTTCATTGCCTCTGTATCTAAGCTTTCATCTATCATTCCTGATATTTGAACGTATCCGCCTAACGGAAACCAACCCAAGCCATATTCGGTATCCCCAATTTTCTTCTTGAATAAAGAAAAATTTAACAAACCTGGCAATGGAAAAAGAAAATCAAAGAAAAGATAAAATTTCTCAACTCTGGTTTTAAAAATTCGCGCTGCAATAAAATGACCTCCTTCATGAAAAAGGATTAAAATAGAAAGACTTAATAATAATTGAACTGCTTGTATCAAAACGTTAAAAATTTAGTTTACAAAGATAACAAGGTTTCGCAGCTTTTTACCCTCCGAACAAGTGTTTATTCGTTATTGATTGTTAAGTACTTAAAGGCTAAAATAAGCTAAAGAACTTTCAATTTTACAAATTGTTTGATATATTTGCAACAAATCGAAGATTTTATGAAGAGATTTTTTGCAGTATTAGGCCTAGTGCTTCCTTTTGTTTTTGTTTCTTGCTCAGGAAATTCAGAGGGGGACGAAATTTCTGATAGCGACACTGCATCTTTAGGCATCGATCCAAAAGTTAAAGCGAATGCTCAAAATATATTTAATTCAGTAGCCGATCCTGCAGATATTACCAAAATGATTTCAGATGCAGGCATATATTATGATGGCGCGCTTCTAAATAATCCAGATAAATACAGCTCATACAGTACCGATGATTACAAAGCTTTAAACCTAGGTGTATATGGAACTGATCTAAGTTTCACAAGTTCGTTCGAGCAAACACAGGAAAGTCTTCTTTATCTAAAATGCGTTAACCTATTATGTAAAAGCCTTGGCATTAATGGTGTTTTTGACGAAAAAACATCTGAAAGAATTGATGCAAACAAAGACAATCGTGACTCATTGTTAGATATAATTTCAAAATCATTTACACAGGCAGATAAATTTTTAAGAGAAAACCAACGTGGGCATTCATCTTCTCTTTTAGTTGCAGGAGGTTGGATTGAGGCAACTTATTTATCTACAAAATGTGCGATAAATGGAAAAAGTCTTACTATCACTGAGGAAATAATAGAACAAAAATCGTCTTTAAAAGAACTGATAGCTTTAATGGAAGGCTACCCTGCAGGGGCTGAAACGCTTTATGTTTTAGATGAATTAAGAACTTTACAAACTCCAATGGAAGAATTAAGCATAAAATATAGTTCATTGGATAAAAAGGCAGAATTCGACCCCACAATTTTGTCTGCAGTTGACGAAAAAATCAGCGCGATCAGAAAAAAAATTACTCAAAATTAATTCATCATTAATTCCCTCTTAATTTTAGGAAAATTAAGAGGGAATTATTTGTTTATTGCCCATTAAACACTAATTTTAACACGTTATAAACGCAATCACACAATAGATATGGACAGGCTAAAAGAACAATTTAAAGAAAAAGCAAGTACTCTTTCTTTAGAGATTAAAGACATTGTAAAAAATCATGGAGACCTAAAATTAGGCGAAATTACTGTAGCTCAAGTGTACCAAGGAATGCGCGGTATGATTGGTATGGTTACAGAAACTTCTAAGTTAGATCCTGAAGAAGGAATTCGTTTTAGAGGATACACTATTCCTGAATTACGTGCTAAATTACCAAAAGCACCAGGCGGTACAGAACCATTACCAGAAGGAATTTTTTATTTAATGTTAGTTGGTGAATTACCTAGCCAAGATGATGTTACGTTTATTACAAATGAGTGGGCAAAACGCTCTCACGTTCCTAAACATGTGTTTGATGTTTTAGATAAATTGCCATTAGATGCGCATCCGATGACACAATTCATCACTGCAATTTTAGCTATGCAAACTGAATCGGTGTTTGCAAAAGAATATTCAAAAGGAATAAACAAAAAAGATTATTGGGATCCAATTTACGAAGATGCAATGAATATGATTGCACGTTTACCGCGTGTTGCCGCATACATCTATCGTAGAAAATATAAAAACGGTGTTCATATCGAACCAAATCATAAACTCGATTGGGCTGCAAATTTTGCACACATGTTAGGCTATGAAGAAGTTGATTTCAGAAGATTAATGCGTTTATACATGACTATTCACGTAGATCATGAGGGAGGAAACGTTTCAGCACATGCTACACATCTAGTAGGTTCTGCATTAAGCGATCCTTATTTAGCTTTTTCTGCTGGCATGGCAGGATTAGCAGGTCCGTTACATGGATTAGCAAATCAAGAAGTATTAGCTTGGATTATTGAGTTAAAAGAGAGTTTAGGTGGTGGATTACCAACTAAAGAACAAATTGCTGAATACATTAAGAAAACATTAGCAGAAGGAAAAGTTGTGCCAGGCTACGGACACGCAGTATTGCGTAAAACAGACCCTCGC
>CANJJP010000098.1 GCA_947474485.1 Bacteroidota bacterium
TTCAAATGAATATTGTTTGGTGCTTTTTTTATCCATAAAAAATTCTATGTGGTTTCCCTCCAAATCTCCGCCTAATTTCCTGTCCAAAATTTGTCCAAATTTTAAGGTAAATTATTAGTGATTTTTATTGATAATTACTGGTAAAAAAAGAGCAAACTAGACTACAAACTAGACTACAAAATTTAAAATTCTTCGGTTTTTTCTTTTGAAAAATAAAAAAGCCCCTTAAAAAGGGGCTTTCCGGATGTAGCGAGATCGGGATTTGAACCCGAGACCTCAGGGTTATGAATCCTGTGCTCTAACCAACTGAGCTATCTCGCCATTTATTATCTAGTTCGTTTAAAATATTGAAAATCATCATTTTAAACTTGGATTTGTCTGGTTTTACAAATTCATTCCCAAAACGGGAGTGCAAAAATACGATTTTATTTCTATTATGAAAATCTAAGAGCATCAAAAAAATTGAATAAAAGTTTGCATGCATGTTTTTTTTTTATAAATTGCATTGTCTTAAACTTATATATTCTACTTTATGTCGAAGAAAAAAACAAAATCGTCGGTAAAAAAGGTTAGCAAGCCAGCTAAAAAAGCAGCTGCAATACCTTCAAAAACAGCGAAAAAACCTGCTAAAAAGTTAAACAAAGTAGCAAAGGCAAAGCCTGTGGCTAAAAAACTTGTAAAAGCAAAACCTGCTAAGACAAAAAAGCCTGCAGCTAAAAAGCTTTCGAAACCAGTTAAAAAGGTTGCAGAAAAAAAGGCAGTAAAGAAAGTAAGCAAGCCAGTAAAAAAGGCAGTAGCAAAGAAAGTGGTGGCTTCGAGAGCCTCAGCCACCAAAATAAAAAAAGTAGTTGAGAAAATCGCTAAGCCAGTAAAAAAGGCTGTTGCAAAAAAAACCGTTAAAAAGGTAGCGCCGAAAAAAGCAGTTAAAGCTGTGAAGAAGCTAGTAGTTAAGACACCTGCTCCAAAGGTAAAAGCTGTTGTTATACCAAGTCAAAAACCATTGGAGGTTAAGACGGTTGCACCAAAACCTGTAGTTGCAAAAAAACAAGCGAAGGAAGCACCAAAGCCTCAAGCTACAGCAACTCCAACCTTATCTAAGCAAGAACAAATAATAAAAGTATTAGCAGGAAATTCTGCTGAAAAAACTCAAAATGAACCTGCAGGTAAGTTTGAGTTGGAATATGTAATTCATTCGTCTGCAAGTATTTTATTTGAATTTTTAACTAGCCCTAGCGGATTATCTGAATGGTTTTGTGATGATGTAAATATCAGAAACGAAAATTGTTCTTTTGTTTGGGATGGCGTTGAGCAAAAAGCTAAACTTGTTAAGTTTATAGAAGAAAAATTAGTTCGTTTTCAGTGGGAAGATAAGGGTGATGGTTCTTACTTCGAATTTAGAATTGAAAAGGATGATTTAACAAATGATATTTCATTAATGGTTACTGATTTTGCTGAAACAGCAGAGGAAAGAGAATCTTCAAAATTGCTTTGGGATAGCCAAATTGAACAACTAATGAAGGTTTTAGGAAGTTACTAATAAATAGTTTTCTTCTTTTATATTGTAGATAGCAGCTTTATGCTGCTATCTTCTTTTTTACGCATTTCTTCTTTGTGCAACTTTGATTTGTCTTTATAACCACAAATATGCAATACTCCGTGAATCATTACGCGATGCAATTCTAATTCAAAAGTAGTTTTAAATTTTTCGGCGTTCTCTTTTACTCTATCAACACTAATGTGAATTTCTCCATTTACAACTTTACCTTCTCTGTAATCAAAAGTAATAATGTCGGTGTAGGTATCATGTTCTAAATACTGTTGGTTTATTTTTAGTAATTCATTATCACTGCAAAAGGTGTAGGCAATTTCACCCAAGTTTAATTTTTCTTTGTCAATTACTTTTTTAATCCAAGTTTTTAATGCTTGTTTGTTTTTTAATTTGAAAGTTATTTCTGTTTGTGCGAAATGAATAGCCATAAAAAAATCCCGTTAGATAAATTCCAATTGTAACTGTAAATTAGTCCAGTCTGTTTGTCCTTTTTCACCAATACTTCTTCAAAAAAAAATTACATAGCTATTACTATGGAACTTTTTTTTCATCGTCTTGATAAAAAAATCCATCGCATCTTTGAACAAATTTACAATTACAATTGGAATAACGTGATTAAATTTAGTTATAAATTCTTTAGTTAAGTTTAAATCTGAGTACTACTGTTTTTCCTCCATCTTCAAACTCCACTTTATCTGCTAAGTTTTGCATAAGGAAAACTCCGCGACCACTATCCTTTTCTAAATTTTCAGGAGCAGTTGGATCGGGGAGTTTGGTATGATCAAATCCATTTCCTTCATCGTGCACTACAAATGAAATATCCGTTGGAGAAGATTTAAATGCTATGTCGAATTTCTTATCAGGATTACCATTATTACCATGCAATATTGCATTATTAACTGCTTCAGTAACGGAAATAATAATATTACCGAATTTCTCTTCTCCAATATTAAAAAGGTCGCATACATCTTCAACCATTCTCTCTACAAGAATAAGGTTTTCAGTCTTTGAAGGAAGGCGTAGTTTTTGGTCAGGTGCTAAGATCATTTTATATCTTTTTTATTTTGTAAAACTATTAAAGTAGGAGCTCACTTTTGATTTATAGTAAGGATTAAGTGAAGCTGGAACTGTTTTTAAGAGTTCCATTTCCTGCTCTTTTAATCTGTTATACTCTAAAAACAGATTAGGGTTACCAAAATTTTGATTTTTTGCTTCATTTGACTGTCTTTTTTCGTCTAATTCCTTCTCACGCTCTGCTTTCTCGTGTTCTAGGAGCTTTGTCATGATTTCTTGCTGACGTTTAATGGTTTCCTGGGTAATTACTTTGTTAACCAATTCTGTTTCAGTTTGTTCCATTTTTTCTGCTAGGTCACCACCCGGATTTCCCCCGTTTTTTTGCATGCTTTTCATTGCGTCTTGCATTGCTCTTCTAATAGCTTCCTGTTCGGCAGCCATTTTTGCAAATTGCTCGCTGTTTCCGCCTGGCATCATTCCTCCATTACCACTTTTGCCACCAGGATTTTTCCCGTCTTTATCGCCCGGTTTTTTGCCATTTGGGTTCTTTCCTTGTTGCTCAAGCATCTTTTTCATTTCCTCTAATTGCTTGTTTAAGGATTGTTGCATTTGGCGCATATTTGACATGCTTGGTTTACTTCCTTTTCCTCCTGGTTTTTTACATGAACCATTTCCAGGCTTCGCATTTTTTTGTGCTTTGGCTTGCGCTTGCATTTGTTCTAATGATTCATTTAAAAGTAATGCGAGATTATTAATAGAGGTCATTGAGTTTTGCTCACGCACTGTTGCTTCACCTGTTTGTCTTTCGGCTAAAGCAGCAACTGCTTTTTTCATATTCATTTGAATATTAGAAATTTCTCTATTAATAGAAGCAGAGACGGAAGGGTTTCTTTTACTCAATGCAAGCAAAGTATCTTCAATCATTTTTGAATCGTCTTGTAACTTCTTTTGTTTTTGAGCAAGTTTAGTATATAAAGGATTGTTTGTTTTTGTTTTTTGTGTTTGAGAAACTAATTCTTCTTGTGCAAAAGAAACGTTCATTAAATTTTCCATTACTTGACGAAGTGTTTGCATGTCTTCTTCGTTTTGCTCTTGCTCAGCAGATTGCGATGCTACACTCATTTTCTCGCTCATGCTTTTCATTTGTTGAGCAGCATTTTTTTGTGATTTAGAAGCGCCTTTTTTATTTTCTTTTTGCAATTGTTCTTTTGCGTTTTGTTGCTCTTTATCCACGTTTTCAGCTTCTTCCTTCATGTCGGGAATTGCCATTGGATTTTCGAGTTCTTTATTTAATTCGTTAAGTTGTTTTGTGTCTTCCTTAACTTGCTCAAACATTTTATTGAGCTCGTTTTGTTTTTCTTCTAATTTTTTTGCGTCAGCGTTTTTGTCTTCCGATTGTTTACTTAGTTCTTCTTGTTTTTTTGCTAAGTCATCTAATTTGTTTGTGATATCGTCCATCTTTTGCTGAGCTTCCATTTCTTTAAATTGCTCAAGTGTACGGTCCAACTCCTTTTCAATGTCTTTGTTCGACATGTTCATCTTTTCTAATGTTTCCTGAACTTTGTTTTTGTCCATTTTCTCCATTAGTTTTTGTAGCTCCTCAAACATCTTTTTCATTTCGGGAGTCATAATATTTTCGAACAATTGTTCTAATTGTTGTTGTTTTTCTAAAATGCTTTCGTTAGGCTGTTCGTATTGATTTTGTTGTTCTTTGTTTAATTGATTTTCTTGTTTGATGTTATCAATTTTTTGTTGAAGCTCTTTTTGTTTATCGACTAAATTTTCTATTTTCTTTTTTTCTTCCCAGCCTAATTGTTTTTTCTCTAACACGTTTTTGTTTAGTTCAGTAATTTGTTTTTGCAAATCCTTTGCATCTTTAATACTTTGATCTAAATCTTTTTTAATGTCTTTATTTTTTTCTGTAGTTTGATTTTCTAATTCTTCAAGTGTTGGAGCTTTAAAAGTCATAACACTTGATTTAGCAGATTTACTTCCGTTAACCCCATCGTTATCCCAAACTTCAAAATAATAATCAACCTTGTCGCCAGGTTTTAATTCTAATGCAGATAAATTAATGCCATGCACAAAGGATTGAGAAGTAATACTTTTTTGCACTCCTAAGTTTGCATTTTTCTTTATCTCAGTTGTTCTATCAGCTGAATCTTTTGAATAGATGTTGTAATGAAATAACAATTGGTTAAAACCATAATCATCTTTTATATTTCCCGAGAAATAAATATTATTAGGGTTAACAGAATCCTTTCTCTCTTTTAATTCGATGGTTGGATAAGCATCTTGAATTACATTTATTGTGTAGTTTACAGAATCGAGACCACTTACAAAATTGTTTCCAGTTGTAATGATGTAATTAGATGAATTAAACAAACGGCGACCAAAAGTAAATTTGTTTTCTGCAATCGGTTTTAAATTCATTGTAGTGTCGCTAAAGCTTAAGCGAATAAATTCACTGTTCTTAGTTTTAAAATTCCAAACAATACGTGTGCCTTCGGGAACAATAAAATCACCAGTGTTTGCAATAATTTCATCTTTACGATTTAAGTAAGGAGGATATTTTAATTGAATGTCAAAATCAGCTAAGCTAGGCTTTGGCATTACTTTTAATTCATAAGGTTTAGATGAATAACCAGCACCGCTTAAATTGAATGAAAAGGTTTCTTGAACATTTTTAAAAGTATATTCAAACGAACTAAGGTTTTCTTTTTTTAGTTTGAATTCGTTTTTATCAATTTTTACAAAAACTTCATCCGGAACTTCGTCACCTTTTACATTTACTTTTAGAACATAATCTTGTTGCTGGATTGCTTCCAAGTTTTTGTTTTGTATTTCGAAAGTAAAAGGAGCTTCCGCTTCAAAGTAAGTTGAGTGATTGATAAGACGCTTTGTTCCTAAACTCAATATTTTTGGCGCAACAACTAAAATGGAAACAAGCACTAGTAAAGGAATTACAGCATATTTTAAATGTTTTTTATTTTCGCTTAAATCAATTGCTGAGGTAAATGGAACAGGTTTTAACTCAGAAATACGTTGATTAATACTTGCATTTAAAAGCGCATCCGAATGAACGCTTGCTTTGTTTTGTTGAAGTTGTAATACATTTAATAATTTATCCTGAACGTTTCCAAAATGTTTTCCTACAATATCCGCAGCTTCTTCATGAGAAATTATTTTTCCCATTTTGTTTAGCTTAAGCAATGGAATAACAATGAACTTGCTTAACACATAAGCACTAAATAAAATAAATGAATAGAATAAAACAGTTCTAACAGTTGTATTAAACTCTCCAAAATATTCGATTGAGCTTGCTGATAGATAAAAAACGAGCAGTAAACCAAAGCTATAAATCAATCCTTTTATAAGTTGGTTCTTATAAAATTTGCGGATAAATTCATCCAGTTTGTTAAGTATCAAATTTTGGTCGCTCATATTGCAGTTTGTAGCTAGCTACAAGATGTGAAGTTATGGAAAAATCCATAAAAAAGGTGCAAAAAGGTGTTAAATCTAGGTTCTATCTATTAACTAATTGAGCAAATATGTTAATATTTTTAAGTTCCAAATTTCACACTACCACCTTTTCCAAACAAACGAAGCGCAATTTCTTTACCTACACCTGTATTTTCTGTGAAAATAATTTTGGAATCTCTTACAAGCACAGTGCCATTTGAGCCAATAACATTTATTACTGCAATGTAGTTTTTGCCTTTTTTATCAAAAGTAACAAGTGCTTTAGGGATTTTTGTATCCTCGCTTAGTTCGATGTTACAATCTTTAATGTCTTCCATTATTTCTTTCACCATTTCATTATCTTGTAAACCGCTAAA